>DKNB01000025.1 GCA_002470125.1 Gallionellales bacterium UBA7399
CACCTCCGTAACAGCCTCAGATAGGTCCGCGTCCATGGTGAAGCGCTCTCTCGACCAGTCACAGGAGGCACCAAGGCGACGCATCTGGCGTGTGATGGTGGAACCGGACTCCTCCTTCCACCGCCACACACGCTCGATAAATTTTTCACGCCCGAGATCGTGGCGTTTTATTTTTTGTGCGTCTAGCTGACGCTCCACGACGATCTGAGTGGCGATCCCGGCGTGGTCGGTCCCAGGCTGCCACAGGGTATTATCTCCGCACATACGATGGTAGCGCGTGAGCGCATCCATCAGGGTATCTTGGAATGCGTGCCCCATGTGCAGCGTTCCCGTTACATTGGGTGGTGGCAGCATGATGGCGTAAGCGGGCCCGCCACCTTTCGGGCTAGCCTGAAAGTAACCGGCACCCTCCCATATCGAATACCAGTGACTTTCGATTGCTTGAGGCTCAAAACTTTTTGTGAGTTCCATGCTGCTGATGTTTGGCCTTGTTGTGTCTGCCGCAGTTAGCGAGGACGTGATTATAGTGGATGAGGGGCGCGCGGGCGACACAGAAGCCTGCGCCCTAATTAATTCTGGTAGATTTGCTCTGAGTTGGCCCCATGCGTCTCGCCACAGCAGATCAAATTGCGTCGCAAAATTCTCACGTAGCAGCACCTCTAGTTGTGGCGCGATCTCTGTTGCAATCTGCTGACACCGCGCATCAGACATCTCGGAGGGCTCTTTCCTTGACCCCACGAGCACGGCAATGCCTTCGGCCACAACATCCGTCAGGGTTGGAATCTCTAGGCAGCCAGTGTCAATCGCATCCGTAAGGACCGGGATATTGCTGGGCTCGTCTGGGTGATTGGGTGGATAGTTCATGTGTGCTTACATAGTTTACTGGTTATTTATTTCAGGGCGACCGAGCGACGGGGATCTTCGTATCAGCACCCGCGCATTGTACTAAAATCGAAATGGCGTATCTCATATCCGCGATCCCGATAAAAGGCGAAGCGCTCACGGCCAAAACGTATATCCTCTGGGTCCCTGCCAACCACCTCCAGCACACGCTCAAAGCGGCTAAAGAATGGCAGGCAGGCAGTATGCAGGCTCACCATGACCTCGTTGTGCGAGAAGGCCTCCTCACAGTGACCAACCACAACCAAGGCCCCATCGTTCGTCAATCCATCATTTCGACAGTGCGGCATGAAGGAGGTAGGTGGGTAATGCCACAACAGCTGATCCATGGACTCCGTGGTGGGCTTGTCCGGGGTACACAGCATCACGCGCAATCCCTCCTGAACGGCCAGGTGGCTAAGGTGGCAAGCGGCACGCAATTTGTCACCGGCCCCGGTGTAAAAATCTACCTTGGTCATCAAATAAATATTCTGGTTAGGGTGAAACTCTGGGGTGACCGTTGATTTCTGCTTGATCTACGGACACCCTGGGTTCCTCGGAGAGACGGGACGAGCAGCCCTGCCCCTACAAGATAGTTACCGACTCGGCTTGCTGACCGCTTTGGCACAGTTAATTAGGTATTGCGTCAGCAGCGGCACGGGGCGTCCCGTGGCCCCCTTGTCCTTACCTGACTTCCACGCGGTGCCAGCAATGTCTAGGTGCGCCCAGCGATAGCTCTTGGTGAAACGTGACAGGAAGCAGGCGGCGGTGATGCTGCCCCCCGCTCGCCCGCCGATGTTTTGGATGTCAGCGAAGTTGCTATCCAGTTGCGGTTGATACTCGTCCCACAGCGGCATATGCCAAGCACGGTCATGCGCTTGCTCACCCGCCTCCAACAGCTCCCGTGCCAAGTCATCTTGGTTGCTATACAGGGCGCTGGCAACGTGGCCCAGCGCGATCACACAGGCGCCGGTCAGGGTTGCTATGTCAATGACTGTGGCCGGCTTAAATTTTGCTGCGAAAGTTAGTGCGTCGCATAAAATAAGGCGCCCCTCCGCATCGGTGTTTAATATCTCAATAGTTTGCCCGGACATGCTGGTCACGATATCGCCGGGCTTGGTGGCGGAGCCGCTGGGCATGTTCTCGCAGGCCGGGATGATGCCAACCACGTTGAGCTTAAGCCCCATTTCTGCAATGGCATGAAGTGCGCCCAGCACGCTGGCCGCGCCGCACATATCGTATTTCATTTCGTCCATCTCAGCGCCCGGCTTTAGAGAGATGCCGCCCGTGTCAAAAGTAACCCCCTTGCCAACCAGAACGACAGGTTTCTGCTGCTTGTCTGCCCCCTTGTACTCTAGGGTAATAAGCTTCGCTGGCTCGTCACTGCCTCGGGTCACGGATAGCAGAGAGCCCATCCCCAGCTTCTTCATGTCCCCCTCTTCCAGGACGGTCACCTTGAGCGATTTGTGCAATTTTGCCAAGGCCATCGCTTGCTTCGCGAGGTGACTAGGGGTGCAGGTGTTGCCCGGACTATTGCCCAAGTCCTTCGCCAGACTCGCACCCCGTCCGATTGCCATGGCCTGCTTGAGAGCGACGTCCTGTCCGATAATTTTTTTACTCGAGATTATGCCAAGCTGAATCCTAAGTGTGGGGGCCTTATTTTTTTCCGGCTTGCTCTTAAAGTAATCAAAGCGATAGGCCGCATCAAACGCAGCTAGCACCACCTGACTCACACACCAAGCGCCATCACGGCCCGCCAATGGGAATTCAGTTAGGTAGAGCACGGCATCCTTTGCCCCGGTGGCGCACAGTGCGCGCATTGCGGCACGAACACATTCAATATATTGGCGAGCAGAAAGCTCGCGATGCTCACCCAGGCCAACCAGCAAAACACGTTCGCACAGAACGTTGGGCACATTATGAAGTAGTAGCGTGGTGGCAACCTTTCCACTCATATCGCCACGCGCGATTATTTTGCCAAGCGCGCCTCTAGCGCTAACGTCTAGTAGCTTGGCCGCATCCGATAGCTTCCCACCTTCGAATACGCCAACCACCACACAACCACTACGCTGTTTTTCCGGGCTACCTAGTTTTATGCTAAATTCCACTTATATCTCCTTAGTAATTTTTTCTTGGCAAGCTCAATGTTAGATTATCCGCAGATACCAAAGATAATATCAAAGTCGTTGCACCTCAAGCTATGGCGTGGCAACCTCTTTCATGGTGCGCTAGAGCGTGAGTTCGCTAGCAGGGGGCTGTCGATATTTGTCATCCTACTCGGTATTGTTGTATTTACCCAGCTAGTTCGCCTGCTAGGTGAATCTGTTAGTGGTACCTTGGCGGTCGATAGCGTACTGACATTATTGGGCTTTGGTGCGTTAAATTATCTGCCGACCCTGCTCTCGCTGAGCCTATTCTTGTCCGTACTGCTGACGCTAACACGCGCCTACCGTGAAAACGAAATGGTGGTGTGGTTTAGCTGCGGCATGGGGTTGACGCGCTGGGTGCGTCCCGTAATGTACTATGCGCTACCGATTGTGTGTTTGATTGGACTGCTAAGCTTGGTGCTATCACCCTGGGCGATGTCCAAAGTGGACGAATTAAAGCGCAGGCTAGACAACCGCGACGACCTGACTATTGCTTCGCCAGGCACGTTTCGCGAGTCCAGACAGTCAGATCGTGTATTTTTTATTGAGAGCGTAGACACAAAGAAGAATCAGATCGGCAACATTTTTATTCAAACAATGCAGAACGGTAGGCTCGGCACCCTAGTAGCAAAGCATGGCGTACAAGAGGTCGCGCCCAACGGTGACCGCTTCTTGGTGCTACTCAACGGTACTCGTTACGATGGTACGCCTGGGCGGCTTGATTTTAAGATAATTGAATTTGAACGTTACTCACTACGCATCAAGGAGGCAGAGGCAAGGCAGCGACCCACTCCCCTGGATTCATTATCCACCCCGCAATTATTAAAAAATAGTGGCAGCTGGAATGTGTCCGAGCTAGAGCGACGTCTTAGCCTGCCATTAGGCGCGCTCATATTGTCCATCCTGGCGATTCCACTAAGCTTCGTTAATCCGCGCACCGGGCGTTCGTTTAACCTAATTATGGCGCTGGCCATCTATATGGTCTACAACAACCTCATGGGCGTGATCACCGCATTGGTTGGGCAGAGCAAAATTGATCCCATTGTTGCTTTCCTTGGTATTCACATGTTGATGGCTGCACTAATAGCTGCACTTTTTTATTATCGCTTGTCAGTATTCTCTCTATGGCGACTTAAACGATGAAGTTACTGACCCGCTGCCTGACACGTGAGGTATACGCCAACATTGCACTGGTGTTTGTCGCCCTCACAATGCTATTTGCATTCTTTGACCTAATACATGAGCTGAACATACTAAGCAACAGCAGCTATCACCTGGGCTATGTGTCACTGTTTGTTTTACTGACAATGCCAATCAGGATGTACGAACTATTCCCAATGGCCGTCCTTATTGGTGCAATTTTTGCGCTAACGCAGATGGCGGCAAATTCAGAGCTGACCGTTTATCGCTCTTCTGGCGTTTCACTGCGAAAAATGATAACCACGCTACTCACGCTAGGCTTGCCGCTTGTTCTGTTGGGCTACCTGTGTGGCGAGGTGCTCGCCCCCATCAGTGAGCAGATGATTCACAAGTTGCGGCTCAAGGCACAAAACACTGAGATATCTGTGGGGGAATTCCGCTCTGGTGTGTGGGCAAAAGATAATAAAAATTTCGTAAACATCAAAAAAGTTCTCCTGGACACCACGCTACTAGACATTAGCATCTATGAGTTCAATGAGGATCATCACCTGCGCACCATTACCGCGGCAAAGCATGCCGTTTATCTGGGTGATAACAACTGGCGCTTAGAAGATGTAGAGCAGACCGCCTTCCACAGCCAAGGCACAACAGCAAGCCGCCAGGCAAGCACACAGTGGCATTCGGCTCTTAATGTAGACATTCTAAGGGCGTTACTGATGGAGCCAAAACAAATGTCCGTGCTTGATCTGTATTTGTACATTGGTCACTTACGTGACAACAATCAGAAGACCGCCCCCTATGAGGTGGTCATGTGGAACAAGCTAATGTATCCACTCACGGTACTGGTGATGATGCTGCTGGCTTTGCCGTTTGCGGCACATCAACAACGTGCCTCTGGTATAAGCGCAAAAATATTTATTGGTATCACGCTTGGGCTAACCTTTCACTTTACCAACAAACTATTCGCAAGCCTGGGTTCGCTCAATGCATGGCAACCGCTAGTGACAGCCACGGTGATGCCAGCACTATTCCTACTATTGGCAACCGGGATGCTGTGGCGGACTGAAAGACGTTAGTCGGTGTACGGCGTCACACCGCCACCCGCTTGATCTGCCGTGGGCGCGATTAGGCCTCCGGCCTCCTGCTGACGAACAGCCCGCTTAGCCTGCTCTTTTTTTTCAGAAGGAATTTTGTCAATTTCCTGGAATTTTTTTCTGGCACGGTTACGCTGCTCTGGTGTCAGCTTGCTCCAGCTTTCCAGCCTGCTATATAGACGCTGTTTCTGTATAGGGCTGAGGCGTGGATAATGTTTTGTTATGGCAACAAGGCGTTGCTGTTGTTTTTTTTCCAGCGTGTCCCACTCCTTGGAAAGCGGGGCCAACGCCTGCTGCTGGGCTGAGGTGAGACTCGACCATGCCTGCGCCACAGCCATCCCGGGAAGAAAGCTTGCCACGACAACGCTGCACACACAAATACGATGGCAAATCGAATGCATTTATCAGTCAACGTAAAAGTGGATGGGCAGCTCACCGGTCAAGATCGCGATATCTATATCGGCAGTATCTGGCTTGGCAATTGGGTTCCAGTAAGCTCCGGCACCAAGCAAAATAACCGCAAGCAATATAACCGACCCCATTCGATGCCTAAATTGGATACCAGCAGCATGAATGACGTTACCAGCCCAAGAAAGTGTCAGCTCTGAGCTGCGGGCTAGGTAGCGAGTCATGGCGCGCTCACGCGCATACCGCAAACGGGTTAGTGTAGGCTGCCCGAGATGCGTGGCGGAATCGTTCAGCAGCTTCTGCATGATTTTATGGTTTAACTCTTTGTTATCATTCATGATAGGCTAACTCCTTTTATCTTTAAGATGGCCGCGAGGGCGTGCGTGGCGCGTGAGCAGTGTGTTTTTACGCTACCCTCTGTACAGCCCATAATCGATGCTGTTTCTGCGGTATCCATACCCTCCCAATAACGCAACAGAAAGGCTTCACGTTGACGTATCGGGAGCGATACCAAGGCTTCTTCAATTAGAACAATAAGTTGTGATTGCTCAAACGACGCATCAGGAGAAAGCCCCTGACTCGCATTATTTTTATCTTGCAGGGTTTCTTCCACCGGATCGTACTCAGCATCCCCGTCCTGGGGCAGCAACGAGGAGGTCAATGAAATCCATCTTGAGCGTACTCGCTGCCTTCTGTAGTAGTCACGAATGGTATTTTGTAGAATCCGTTGAAACAGCATGGGTAACTCATCGGCTGGCTTGTCTCCATATTTTTCAGCAAGCTTGAGCATGGCATCCTGTACGATATCCAGTGCAGCATGTTCATCGCGAATTGCGAACAGCGCCTGTTTATAGGCGCGGCGCTCAATTTGAGTGAGAAATTCAGAAAGCGTGTCGTAGCCAACCGGCTTCAAATGCCCCTCCGATAAACTTAGATAGAATCTGGGAGGGCAGACACCTTGCCGCACCCACGAGCGAATGATGCTAACAAACTCCAACACAAATAAATAGGTAATTGTTGGTCTGGCTCTGGCGTGGGGGTTGACCAAAAGGCGGCCAAGCTTTATCTTGTAGGGCTGTTTACTTATTGTTTGCTAAGGTAGTTTGACATGGAACTGACGGGCGCGGAAATAACCATTAGGTGTTTACAAGAGGAAGGGGTCGAGTATGTGTTTGGCTACCCTGGTGGCGCGGTCTTGCACATCTACGACGCGCTATTCAATCAGAATCACGTCAAGCACATACTTGTTCGTCACGAGCAGGCTGCGATACATGCTGCCGATGGTTACGCACGCTCCACCGATAAGGTCGGTGTTGCACTGGTCACCTCTGGTCCCGGCGTAACTAATGCCGTCACGGGCATTGCCACCGCCTACATGGATTCAATCCCCATGGTCATCATCAGCGGCCAAGTTCCGACATACGCCATCGGTGAAGATGCCTTTCAGGAGGTGGATACCGTTGGTATAACCCGCCCCTGCGTGAAGCATAATTTTTTAGTCAAAGACGTCAAAGAAATCGCCGGCACCATCAAGAAGGCCTTTTATCTCGCCAAGAGCGGGCGCCCTGGACCAGTTTTGGTAGACATTCCCAAGGATATCTCCAACCAAAATGCGGATTTTGTTTATCCGTCATCAGTCAGCATTCGATCCTACCATCCAGCGCAACACGGTGACATGGCGCAGATTAAGCAAGCCGTACAAATTTTACTGGCCGCCAAAAGACCGATGGTCTACGCGGGCGGCGGGGTGATCTTGTCAGCGGCGTCCAAACAATTAACGGAGCTAGTGCATTTGTTGGGTTTTCCCTGTACGAACACTTTGATGGGCTTGGGTGGCTATCCCGCGACAGACAAACAATTTGTTGGGATGCTCGGCATGCATGGCACTTACGAAGCCAACATGGGAATGCAGTATTGTGACGTGCTTCTTGCCGTGGGGGCACGCTTTGACGATCGTGTGGTTGGCAACGTTGAGCACTTCAACCAAGAGGAACGCAAGATCATTCACATCGACATTGATCCATCCTCAATATCCAAACGAGTAAAGGTCGACATACCCATCGTTGGTGATGTGGCGCATGTACTAGACGATCTGCTGGGGGAATTGCGTGCCATAAACAAAAAACCCGACCCGCAGTTGATTGCGCCGTGGTGGGCACAAATCAATGAGTGGCGCAGCAAGAATAGCTTGGTCTACAAAAATTCAGACAAGATCATCAAGCCACAGTTTGTCATCGAGCAGCTGTACAAGGTCACTCATGGCGATGCGTTTGTCACCTCCGACGTTGGACAGCATCAAATGTGGGCGGCTCAGTACTACAAGTTCGACAAGCCACGCCGCTGGATTAACTCTGGTGGGTTGGGTACCATGGGCTTTGGCTTGCCTGCCGCAATGGGTGTGCAGCTCGCTCATCCAAACAGGCATGTGGCCTGCGTCACTGGCGAGGGCAGTATACAAATGTGCATCCAGGAACTCTCCACCTGCAAACAATTTAAATTGCCGATCAAGATTATCATGTTAAATAATCGCTACCTTGGCATGGTGCGCCAGTGGCAACAATTTTTCCATGGCAATCGCTACGCAGAATCTTATATGGATGCCCTGCCGGATTTTGTGAAGCTGGCGGAAGCCTACGGCCACATTGGCATGCGCATTGAAAAGCCGTCCGATGTTGAGCCCGCACTAAGGGAGGCGTTCGGACAAAATAAACAGCTAGTATTTATGGATTTTATAACCGACCAAACCGAGAACGTCTTCCCTATGGTGCAGGGCGGCAAAGGCCTGTCTGAAGTAATCCTGTCGGAGGATTTATAATGCGTCACATCATCTCCCTGTTAATGGAAAATGAGGCGGGCGCCCTATCACGTGTCTCTGGATTATTTTCGGCACGTGGCTACAACATTGAATCGTTGACTGTGGCGCCCACCGAAGATACCACCATGTCTCGCATGACCATTGTAACCAGCGGTTCTGACGAGGTCATCGAGCAGATCAACAAACAATTAAACAAGCTCATAGAGGTTGTTGCAGTAATGGATCTCAGCGAGGGCGAGCACCTAGAACGTGAGCTGATGTTGGTAAAAGTGCGTGCCACAAGTGCGGTACGCGAAGAAATGAAGCGTATGATAGACACCTTTGGTGGACGCATCATTGACACATCAGACGAGACTCTCATTATGGAGTTGACCGATACCAGCAAGAAGTTGGAAGGCTTTTTGCAGAGCATAGACGGCAGTCTAATCCTAGAAACGGTGCGCACTGGCGCGTCTGGTATCGGACGCGGTAGTCGTGTTTTAAAGCTTTAGTTGCTGTTATTTTATAATTTTTACAAAAGAGGCTAACTATGAAAGTTTACTACGACAAAGACGCGAACCTATCCCTTATAAAGGGGATGGAGATATCCATCATCGGTTATGGCTCGCAAGGGCATGCCCATG
>DKNB01000035.1 GCA_002470125.1 Gallionellales bacterium UBA7399
ATGCATGAAGATACGCCAGAATTTGTGGCGCGACACATTATTCGTGAAGCCAGGCTCTACCTAGATTCACTTGCTCCGCCATTCTTTCGTGCATTAGTCAATTATGCTCAAGATGGATCTTACTCTTGGCATTGCCCTGNNCACTCCGGTGGGGTGGCTTTTTTAAAATCTCCAGTAGGACGAATGTTTCATCAGTTCTTCGGCGAAAATATGCTACGTGCAGACGTTTGCAATTCGGTAGATGAATTGGGCCAGCTGCTTGATCACACTGGGCCAGTGGCGGCTAGCGAGCGAAATGCTGCACGTATCTTTAATTGCGATCACCTGTTCTTTGTGACCAACGGCACTTCTACATCGAACAAAATCGTGTGGCACTCCACTGTTGCGCCAGATGATATTGTGGTGGTGGACCGCAATTGTCACAAGTCCGTTTTGCACTCAATTATCATGACTGGTGCGATACCGGTGTTTTTAATGCCAACACGTAATCATTTTGGCATCATCGGGCCGATCTCTTTGGACGAGTTTAAGATTGAAACCATTCAGCGCAAGATCAATGCAAATCCATTTATAAAAAATAAAAAACAGAAGCCACGTATTCTAACCATCACTCAAAGTACTTACGATGGTGTACTGTATAACGTGGAAACACTCAAGCAGATGCTGGACGGACAAATAGACACCCTGCTCTTTGATGAGGCGTGGTTGCCGCACGCAGCCTTTCATGAGTTTTATAAAGATATGCACGCCATTGGCCAAGATCGTAAGCCGTGCAAGGAGTCCATGATCTTCTCCACGCAGTCCACACATAAAATGCTGGCTGGGTTAAGTCAGGCATCTCAGATTTTGGTGCAAGATAGCGAGGCGCGTAAGCTGGATCGAGATTGTTTCAATGAGGCCTACATGATGCATACCTCAACCAGTCCACAGTACGCGATCATTGCGTCATGTGATGTTGCCGCTGCAATGATGGAGCCCCCAGGCGGTACCGCCTTAGTGGAGGAGTCAATCGCCGAGGCCCTGGATTTCCGTCGTGCCATGCGCAAGGTGGATGAAGAGTGGGGAGCTGATTGGTGGTTTAAGGTCTGGGGCCCTGATTATCTTGCCGAGGAGGGTATGGCTGCTCGAGAAGACTGGATGTTGGGTGCGGGTGATCGCTGGCATGGTTTCGGCAATTTGGCACCAGGCTTTAATATGCTTGATCCAATCAAGGCCACCATCATAACCCCCGGGCTTGATGTTGATGGAGACTTTGCTGACTCAGGCATTCCAGCAGCTATCGTCACTAAGTATTTGGCAGAAAATGGTGTGGTGGTGGAAAAAACTGGCCTCTATTCATTCTTTATTATGTTCACCATTGGCATCACCAAGGGGCGCTGGAATACCATGGTGACTGAGTTGCAACAATTTAAAGATGACTACGATAAGAATCAGCCGCTGTGGCGTGTCCTGCCAGAATTTGTCGCCAAATACGCACGATATGAGAAGATTGGGCTTCGTGATCTGTGCGATCAGATACACGGTATATATAAGGCTAATGATGTGGCGCGGTTAACCACTGAAATGTATCTCTCCAACATGGAGCCCGCCATGAAGCCGTCCGATGCCTTTGCCAAGATGGCCCACGGTGAGATTGATCTTGTGTCGATTGATGAGCTAGAGGGGCGAATCACAAGCGTGCTATTGACGCCATACCCGCCGGGCATCCCACTACTAATTCCAGGTGAGCGTTTCAATAAAAAGATCGTAGACTATCTTAAGTTTGCACGAGACTTTAATCAGCGGTTCCCCGGATTTGAAACTGACATTCATGGGCTGGTAGCAAATGGAGACGGCGATGGTCCGCGTTATTATGTGGACTGTGTAAGGCAGGAGTAGCGCGTTTCGTTTGAAACCCAGCTCGGGATGCGGCTACTTCTTATTTTCTCCCGTAGGTCACAAAATCATACTCTAGCGGCTGAGGGACTGCTTGTCGGCATCGTTCGCGCGCTAACTCTTGCCATGTGTCGTTACTGAATGCTGGAAAGAAGGTGTCGCCGGCGATCTCTTGCTGTATTTCGGTGAGATGAATGATGTCCGCTAGGGGCATGGCTAGTGTATAAAGCTCGGCACCACCAACAATAAAAATATTGTCATCATTCCCGCAGCTCCTAATCGCCTCCTCTAATGAATGCGTCACAATACAACCATCAATTTTTAATTTTTGATTGCGTGTTACGACCACGGTGGTGCGGCCGGGTAGCGGCCTACCGATAGAATCAAAGGTTTTTCGCCCCATAATGAGGTGGTGTCCCATCGTGAGTGACTTAAAGTGTGCCAGGTCTGCCGAGATGCGCCAGGGTAGGGTGTTGTTTATTCCGATGACGTGATTAATGGCCATCGCAACAACAATTGAAATCTTGTTGCTCCCCTCGTTTGTCATATCGCTACTGGGGCTTTGATTGCGGGATGTGGATCGTAATTTTCTAGCGAGAAATCTTCAAATTTAAAATCGAATATATTTTTAACGGTGGGGTTGATGTGCATGGTAGGTAGTGCTCGTGGCTCGCGAGAAAGTTGT
>DKNB01000062.1:0-177 GCA_002470125.1 Gallionellales bacterium UBA7399
TGAACGAGCAGGTCAAGGCGATACAGAAAGAGCTGGGCGAAGGTGAGGATGGTGCGGACTTTGAGGAGTTAGCAAAGAAGATTAAGGCTGCACGCTTGCCGAAAGAGGCGCGCATCAAGGCCGAAGCTGAGATGAAAAAGTTGCGACTGATGTCCCCCATGTCTGCCGAGGCGACCG
>DKNB01000062.1:284-1877 GCA_002470125.1 Gallionellales bacterium UBA7399
CGGCCTGGAGAAGGTCAAGGAGCGCATCGTTGAATACCTTGCGGTTCAGCAACGCGTTGACAAGATGAAGGCACCCATACTTTGTTTGGTTGGCCCACCCGGGGTTGGCAAGACCTCGCTAGGACAGTCCATTGCCCGTGCCACTGGCCGAAAGTTTATGCGAATGTCATTGGGCGGAGTACGAGATGAGTCAGAAATTCGTGGCCATCGCCGCACCTACATTGGATCAATGCCAGGGAAAATCTTGCAAAACATGGCCAAGGTGGGCGTTAAGAATCCACTATTCCTGCTTGATGAAGTGGACAAGATGGGCACAGATTTTCGTGGTGATCCTTCGTCAGCCCTGCTTGAGGTGCTCGATCCAGAGCAGAATCACACCTTTGTCGATCATTACGTTGAGGTTGAGTATGACTTGTCGGATGTAATGTTTGTGGCAACCGCCAACACAATGAATATACCTGCCCCACTTTTGGATCGCATGGAGATTATTCATGTATCGAGTTATACCGAAGATGAAAAAGTAAACATTGCGACGCAATACTTAATCCCAAAAGCTCTTAAAAACAATGGATTAAAGCTTGATGAGATTAGTATCTCAGAGAGTGCTATTCGTGACATATTGCGCTACTACACGCGTGAGGCCGGAGTGCGTGGGTTGGATCGCGAACTATCAAAGATCTGTCGTAAGGTGGTAAAGGCTTTGCTACTGAAAGGATCGGACGCGAAGATAGCGGTCAATGCGCGTAACCTGGATAAGTATCTTGGGGTGAGGCGATCTAGTTATGGGGTTGCAGAAAAGCATAATCAAGTTGGACAGGTGACCGGCTTGGCGTGGACAGAGGTTGGCGGCGAGTTGCTCACCATTGAGACCGCAGTGTTACCAGGAAAAGGCAATATTACCCCAACTGGAAAGCTGGGTGACGTCATGAAAGAATCGATACAGGCAGCGTTAAGTGTCGTACGTAGTCGTGCCCGTAGCCTGGGTATCGCCGATGATTTTTATCAGAAAACTGATTTGCATATTCACTTACCTGAGGGGGCGACACCAAAAGATGGCCCCAGCGCCGGTGCTGGTATCTGCACGTCGATGGTGTCAGCGCTAACTGGGATACCAGTACGTGCTGATGTGGCGATGACCGGTGAAATTACTTTACGTGGCGAGGTGTTGCCAATTGGTGGGCTGAAAGAAAAATTACTGGCCGCCCAGCGTGGCGGAATCAAAATTGTTCTGATTCCAGAGGAAAACGTAAAGGATCTTGCCGAGATTCCAAATAACGTAAAAAATAAGCTCGATATTCATCCGGTGAAGTGGATTGAACAGGTTTTGGAAATGGCGCTAGAGCGTAAACCGGAGCCCCTCCCAGAGGTTGTTCCAGTGATTAATCCCATTCTAGCTGTAGATGAAAATCGGTCTTCCGCTATTCAACATTGATGGGATGATGTTGTTGTGATTGGCAGTAATTTTTGAGACGAAAGCTAATGAATGTGCCGGAACTCCACACTGGTAAAGGCCTCCGAAATGCTGTAAACTGGTGTCTTTATTGGGTGCTTAGCTCAGCTGGTAGAGCGTCGCCCTTACAAGGCGAATGTCGG
>DKNB01000062.1:1895-20039 GCA_002470125.1 Gallionellales bacterium UBA7399
TCGCGGGTTCGAGTCCCGTCCACTCCGCCATATTAAGGCGAACGAAAGTTCGCCTTTTTTCATTTTTTAAATAAACTTTATCGGGCGGCTATTATGTTTGATTTCGTGCATGAAAATAAAAGGTTTGTACAGGTTGTATTGCTACTTATCATTCTTACCTTTGCGTTTTGGGGTGTCAATTCTTATAACAAGTCATCCCATAACGAGGCGCTAGCTCAGGTGAATGGTGAAAAAATAAGCCAAGAGGATTTTGATCGCGCCGTGCGTCAGCAGCAGTCAAGAATGCGCGAAATGATGGGCAGCAACTACGATCAAACCATACTGGATAAGCCCGAAATCAAGCATTCTATTTTGGAGGGCCTAGTTAACCAGCGCTTACTCATGTCACAAGCGCGTTCCATTGGATTGACGGTGAGTGAAAAGCATTTGATCCAGAGTATTGAGGGTATCGAGGCTTTTCAAAAAGATGGAAAATTTGACAAGCAGCTCTACGAGTCCATCTTGCGTCGCGAGAAGATGTCGCCACTGACCTTTGAAGACAGCATGGCAAGGGAGTTGTACATGCGTTCGTTAATTGATGGGTATACCCGAAATGGTTACGCATCACGTACCGCCACAGATAACTTGATTCGATTGAGTGAGCAGGAGCGTGTTGTGTCATCTGAAAAGATATCTCTTGAGTCGTACCTGAGCCAAGTGAAGGTCGATGAGGCAGAAATAAAAAGTTACTACGACGCAAACTTAAAAAAGTTTCAGCTGGATGAGCAGGTGAGGGTTGAGTACGTGACGCTCTCCACCGATGCAATCCAGTCCCAGGTGGCGGTGAGCGAGGCTGACATCAAAAAATACTATGCCGAGCACCAGAATGAATTTGGCTCACCTGAGCAGCGTCACGCTGCGCATATCCTGATCTCGGTAGCGGCAAAGGCATCGAGCGCAGATAAGCTGGCAGCAAAATCTAAGGCAGAGCAGGTGCTGCGAGAGATTAAGCAGGCTCCTGGTAAGTTTTCTGAGCTGGCTAAGCAATATTCACAGGATCCTGGATCCGCTGGCAAGGGTGGCGATCTTGGTTTGTTCGCGCCCGGGATGATGGTTAAACCATTCGATGAGGCCGTATCGAAGCTGAAGGCGGGAGAGATCAGCGACCTAGTTCAAACTGACTTTGGTTTTCATATCATCAAATTACTGGCAGTAAGCTCCGCCAAGCCAATTGCCATAGACAAGCTGAGGGGCGTGATCACACAAAGACTGAAGCTACAAAAGGCGGGTGACAAGTTTGCCGAGCTGGCAGATAAGTTTAGCAACGTTGTGTACGAGCAAAGTGACACACTAGGCCCCGCCTCAGAGCTCGCAAAGTCACCACTTCAGAAAAGTGCCTGGTTAAGCAAGGGGCAGACGAAAGTCTTGCCATGGACGGACAAGGCGCTGCAAGCTGTTTTTTCAGAAGATGTGACCAAGAAAAAGCGCAACAGTGCTGTCGTCGAAATTGCACCAAATAGTCTGTTGGCGGCACGCCTTTTGGAGTACAGGCCGGTGAGCACGCGCTCGCTTGACGAAGTCAGGGCCGGTATTCGTCAGGTGTTATCACACAACAAAGCGCTTGAGCTTGCCATTAAGGGGGGTCAGTCAGTCTTGACGCAGTTACAACGTGGCGATAAGGTTTCGATGAAATGGGCGGCGCCAACCACGATTACACGTGAACGGCACGCCACCTTTGACGGCAAGCTGACCCGTCTTATTTTTCAAGCGGATGTATCTAAACTTCCCGTGTATGTTGGTGCCGAAAGCGCGCAGAGCGGATATGTGTTGGTTCGCGTGGACTCGATCAAAGAGCCGACTACCACCAATAGTACAAAGCAGGCTAGCTATTTGCAGCAGTTACACCAAATAACGGGTGACGAGGTATTTCAATCGTACCTTGCGGATGCCATACAGCACGCCAAAATCACTATGAGACCGTTCTCTGTGGAGGAGGGTAGGTAGCCCTCGATCTGTGGGCGACGACTATGGCTCGCTCGTCCCGAGTGCGGTGGTATTGAAGCCACCATCAACGTATGTGATCTCCCCAGTGATTCCGCTGGCTAAGTCGCTGCAAAGGAACGCCGCAACATTGCCCACCTCTTCCGTGGTCACATTACGCTTTAGGGGCGCGTTCTTTTCGTTGTAGTTTAAAAGCTTATTGAAGTCGGCAATACCTGCTGCGGCAAGTGTCTTGATTGGGCCTGCCGAGATGCCGTTGACACGAATGCCACGGTGCCCTAGGTTCATTGCCAGGTAACGAACGCTTGCCTCAAGACTGGCCTTGGCCAAGCCCATCACATTGTAGTGTGGCATCGTGCGTACTGCGCCGAGATAGCTTAATGTCAGCAGTGCGGCTGATCGTCCATCCATCATTGGCAAGGCGGCCTTGGCCATCGCAGGGAAGCTGTAAGAGCTGATATCGTGCGCAACCCTGAACCCCTCTCGGGTAAATCCATCAAGAAATTCTCCGGCTAACGCTTCCCGTGGTGAGAAAGCGATGGCATGTACGAATCCATCGAATTTATCCCAGTACTTGCCCAGATCGACAAACAGCTGATCGATCTCTGTGTCGCTAGCTACATCGCATGGAAATATTAGCTCACTGTCGAACTCTCGTGCGAGCTCACACACCCGATCGCGTATGCGCTCACCCTGATACGTAAAGGCCAACTCCGCACCCTCGCGTCGCATCGATTGGGCAATGCCATAGGCGATGGAACGATTGCTGATCATGCCGGTAATGAGGATACGCTTTTTGTCCAAAAATCCCATGCTATTCCTTTTGTCGGTATGGTTTGTGGTGTTTAAGTGGCTGGCACAGCGCTTGGCGAGCCACATGGCAATGCACTATTCATTCTAAAATGGGTCGATAATTCATTCGGCCAGTTCAGGCGTTAATTGTAAGGTAACCCCTAGGAAGAATACAACAAACATTAGATATTCTACTCCTTTAAGGTTAAACTTATCCACGAAGATAGAGGTGCAATCTATGCGGAGTACATGGATTTTTGATTTGAGATTGTGGCCTGTATTGACTAGATATTACTATCGCTGTGGCGATACAAAATTTGGAGAATTGTAATGACAGCCTTGCCAAAGGTGACAGAAAAGTTAGCGGACGAAAACAACCCTCTTCGCGGGAAGGCAAGAGCCTCCTTGCTGGAGGAGGATGCGGGAGCGATTGCAGCAAAAATAGCCGCCACCGTTATTCTTGCCCAGGATAACAACGCCCTCCTGGCGACGAAGGACAATGATGCCCTGATGGTGGCCACCTGGGAGAATGATTTAGGCGGGATGGATGATGCAATCAAGCTGGGATTGGATTTGAACGTGCGTGATTTTTTGGGCAAAGCACCGCTACACTACGTTACGAGTATAGATGCGGCAAAGCTGTTACTTGACAACGGAGCCGACATTAATATTCTGGATAACAATAATCGTACCCCCTTGTTCGAGGTTGACGACGCTAACGTCGCAACATTTTTGATCGACCGTGGAGCGAGCCTGAATTTAAAAGACAAGGACAGCTTCACCCCTTTGCACCTGTGGGTCAACCACCCGACCGTAACCCGGTGCCTGTTACTGGCTGGCGCAAATCCGAATGTTCAGCTTGCACGAGGGGGCACCCTATCGAGGGGGGGCATCTACAAAAAAGGAAACACCGCCCTCCATTGCGCCAACAATCTAGAAACTGCGAAAATTTTGATCGAGCATGGTGCGGATGCAAAGATTAAAAATAAGTACGGGTTGCTGGCTGAGGAGACCACTACTGGCGAAGTCCAGGAGTACATTAGATCTATCAATGGGGGCGAGTAGCCCCTCGAGAGTGCCGTGGCGTGATGGGCCGACAGACTTATCACGGTGTGCGGTTACCACCGTAATCCTTGCGGGTGGCCTCGGCACTCGCATCGGAGGTGCAAAGGGCTTGCGCCTGCTGCACGGCAGAATGTTGATCGACTGGGTGCTGGATGCGGTCAAGGACCAGAGCGAGGAGATACTCATCAATGCGAATCATCCATGCGATGCTTACGAGCACTTCGGATACCTGGTAGTTGCCGATCAGACTCAGGATTTTTTAGGGCCACTCGCCGGCGTGCAATCCGCTCTACGGTGTGCGTGCCATGATTTTATTGTGAGCGTCCCGTGCGACACACCATTCTTACCAAAGGATTTGATTTCTAATTTATTTCGGGCGGTTACGGTAAAATCCACGACAGAGGCCGCTGTGGCGGTTGTTGCTGGGAAGAGGCAGCCCATCATAGCGATTTATCGAAAAAGCCTACTCCCGCAGCTGGACGCCTACCTGGGCTCTGGTGGGCGTGGGGTCGGCGCCTGGTTAGAGACGCTGCGGGTGAGCGAGCTGGTCTTGGATGACACGATGGCTTTCTCTAACATTAATACGCTGGACGACTTACAGCTTGCCAGTCAGGCTCACAAGTAGCTGGAGCCGACAGGCACTCAAGATTGGTGAGTGGCTGGGGCACGTGTAGCCTGCCCCCTAATAGAGAGCCCGTTGGGTAGCGTGGATTTAATTAAATGCGTGGGTATATATGTCAGATCTAGTTCAATCTCCAGCCTGGAAAGCCCTGGCGGCTCATCAGGCAGGAATAAAAAAGCGAAGTTTGCGAGAGTTATTTTGTGAGGACTCGAAGCGTTTCGACAAGCTTTCCGTACAACTAGACGGCTTGCTGCTGGACTACTCTAAAAATCTTCTTACCGAAGAGACGCTTGAGTTGCTGCTGAAGCTCGTGCGTCAATCAAAGCTGGATGACTGGACCGCCAAGATGTTTGGCGGTGAAAAGATTAACAGCAGCGAGCATCGTGCCGCATTACACATGGCGCTACGCGCCCCTCGGGGCGCCTCGATGCTGGTGGACGGGGTGGACATTGTGCCAGAGGTGCATCAGGTACTAGATCGTGTCCGTCATTTTTCTGAGGCGGTACGGAATGGCGTGCTGCGCGGATACACCGGGAAACCATTTAAGGATGTCGTAAGTATAGGCATTGGGGGATCTGCACTGGGTTCGTTGATGGTCACGGAAGCGCTCAAACCGTACGGCAACCTGAAATTAAACGCTCACTTTATTTCAAATGTGGATGCCGCGAACTTAACCGAAACGTTGAAGCGTCTCGATCCAGAGTCCACCCTATTCATCATCAGCTCAAAAACCTTCACCACCCTGGAGACGCTAACCAACGCTCGCTCCGCACGTGATTGGTTGGTGGCCAATCTGGGCTCCGATGGGGCCATCGAAAAGCACTTTGTTGCTGTCTCGGCCAACCTAGTTGAGGCCAAAAAATTTGGTATTAGTCGGGAGTACACATTCGAGTTGTGGGACTGGGTTGGCGGTCGCTACTCGTTCTGGTCAGCCATGGGCCTGTCCATCGTGCTCTACGTGGGGATGGATAACTTTGAGCGCATGCTTGCGGGTGCCCATGCCATGGATAATCACTTCCGCGAGACGCCACTGGAACGCAATATGCCGGTAATACTGGGAATGATTGGCATTTGGTATGCCAATTTTTTCGGTGCGACCACATACGCCGTGCTGCCCTACGATGACTACCTGAAGTATTTTCCAACCTACTTGCAGCAACTGGAAATGGAAAGTAACGGAAAGTGTGTGGATCGCAATGGGCAGCTGGTGGACTACGCCACCGGGATGGTCCTCTTTGGGGAGGCCGGAACCAATGGCCAACATTCATTCTACCAATTGATACATCAGGGAACACAGATGGTGCCGGCTGACTTTATTGTATCTGTCGATAGTCACAACGCCATGGGGGAGCACCACGCCATCCTTGTAGCAAATTGCTTTGCGCAGGCAGAGGCACTAATGCTCGGCAAGACAATGGAAGAGGCGCGCGCCGAACTCGTGGCGCAAGGTCTTGATGATGGGGAACTGGAACTCATGCTTCCCCATAAAGTATTGCCAGGAAATCGTCCGAGCAACACCCTGCTGTTTGATCAGATGGATCCATACTCCATGGGAATGCTGGTTGCCTTGTATGAGCATAAAGTGTTTGTACAGAGTGTAGTGTGGAACGTTAACCCATTCGATCAGTGGGGCGTTGAGCTAGGCAAGCAGCTTGCCAATAAATTACTACCCGAGATCCAGGAGGGGCGACATGTAGTTGTGCATGACTCCTCTACCAACGGCCTGATTAATCATTTTATTGAGCGCTCCGTATGAGATGGCGAGTGCCGGAGATTTGTTATGTCCTTTGAGGCTATAAGGCAGTCCCTTGCGCAGGACATGGCCACGGTGGATAGGGTTATACGTGTCCGTCTGCATTCCGATGTGGCGCTGATTAATCAGATGAGTGAGTACATTATCAATGGCGGCGGGAAGCGACTACGCCCGGCCTTGGTTGTCCTGTCAGCCAAGGCGCTTGGATATACCGGCGAGCATCACCATAACCTAGCCGCAGTAGTGGAGTTTATTCACACCGCCACCCTGTTGCACGATGATGTGGTTGATGAATCCGAGCTTCGTCGCGGGCACGCGACCGCCAGCACCCTATTTGGAAATGGCCCCAGCGTGTTGGTCGGCGATTTTTTGTATTCACGTGCCTTCCAGATGATGGTGGAAATAAATGATATGCGTGTGATGCAGACGCTGGCAAACGCCACCAACACCATCGCAGAAGGGGAAGTTTTGCAGCTGCTAAGCTGTCATGACGCGAGTGCTGACGTGACCAGCTACCTGCGTGTGATTTACTGCAAGACGGCCAAGCTGTTCGAGGCCGCGATGCGCCTGGGGGCTATACTGACGCAGGCTGACCAAGCAATCGAAGAGGCGGTCGCGAAATACGGCATGCACCTAGGGACCGCCTTCCAGTTGATAGATGATGTACTGGACTACTCGGGTGACGAGCAGGTAACCGGGAAAAACTTGGGCGACGACCTGTCCGAGGGAAAGCCCACGCTGCCGCTTATTTATGCCATGCAGCATGGCAACGTCAAGCAGGCCTCAATGATCAAGCTTGCCATTGAGCAGGGGAGCATCGAATGCTTTGCCGAGGTGTTGGAGGTGATACATCAAACAGGCGCTCTGGAGCACACCAGGCAACAGGCACAAATAGAATCGGACGCGGCGTGCGCGGCGCTGTCTGTTTTACCAAATACGAGCTACAAGCAATCCCTGCTACAGCTAGCCGACTTTGCTGCTACGCGAAAATTTTAGCGATTATTAATTATAAATAGCGCGTCCTGCCTGTTGCGGTCAGCCAGTCTTATGCACATAATTGGTGCGTGTCGGTACGAAGTAGCCTAACAGCAACATCTGGGCTGTCGATTTGTTGGGTGCATTACTATTTATCATGTTGTTTTTATTTATTAAAAAAAAATTGGCACGGAAACTGCTTTCTAGTTTGATTGGGTACCTTGAGTATCACCCTCAATCTTGGGAAGGGGCGTCATGTACAAAATAAAATTATGCGCTGTTGCGATGGGCGCCTTACTTGCCTTTCCTGTTGGGGCGGCTGACGAACCCAGTGCTTTGCCCAAGGAGGTGAAGCTTGAGGTCAAACCAGAGGCAAAGTCAGAGCTCGGATCTGGCAACGGCATTGAGGTCGGTGGCTGGGTCAATGCGGGGATGACCTACAATACAAACAAACCAGCCAATGGATTTAATGGCCCAGTCACCTTTGCCGATCGCTCAAAAGAGCTGCAGCTTAATCAGTTCAATGTGTTTGTGCAGCGTGCTGTGGCAACAGAGGGTAAGGGGTGGGACTTCGGGGGTCGGCTTGATGTCATGTTCGGAACCGACGCCATTTTTACCCAGGCATACGGCATCCCAGCCCGTGATGTAAATACTGGACAGGCCTCTGCGAGAAGTAAGTGGGACCTCAATCTGTGCTGCTCCTCTAGCCGCTTCTACAATGCCGCACTGCCGCAAATGTATGTGGAGGGGTACGCGCCGGTCGGGAACGGCTTGAACCTTAAGCTTGGCCACTTCTACTCACCAACGGGTTACGAGACGGTGCCGGCCCCGGATAACTTTTTTTACACGAAGGCGTATACGTTCACCAACGGCGAGCCGTTTACCCACACCGGGCTGCTGGGAAATTACGTGGTCAACAAGAACTGGGCACTGATGGGGGCTGCGATTACCGGTAGCGCGACCGGAGGCTGGGATGGCGGGCTTGATAAGCAGCTTAATAACTGGGGCGGCCTGGCGGGTGGTACCTGGACAAGCGATGACAAGATAAGCTCCGTGAACCTGACTGGCTCGTACAGCAACACCTCCGCACAGAGCAATCAGCCGTGGAAATTTTACAGCCTGGTGATCCAGCACAAGGTCACGCCCAAGACCTTACTGGTGCTGCACCAGACAACTGGCTTTGCGGGTGGAGTGCTACTGTATGACAATAGCCACAAAGACGCTATGTGGTACGGCATCGACATGCAGGTGCATCATGACATAAGGGACAACCTGTCTGTTGGAGTACGCGCTGAGCGGTTCCATGACAGGGACGGCTTCCGTGTCTGTTCGCCAATTAGAGTTTCTCAGGCAACGGATGGCGCGGGCGTTAACTTTGCGGCCAGCTTCCCGGCCACCTGCAGGCCGGCCGATTACTACGACGTAACCTTGGGCATCAATTGGAAGCCAACCAAAGAATTAAAAACTGACTGGAAGGCAATGCAGTCACTTAATATTCGTCCAAATATACGTTACGACAGGGTGGACGGCATTGGCCAGGCGTACAACCCATTCGACAGCAAGAGGGACCAGCTGCTGCTGTCGGTCGACGCGATGATCTCCTTCTGATAGAGGGGTTGCTAGGCGTGTCGAGTCATAAGCAAGCTGGTATAATACATTTTGAATAAATGTTTATTTAATCTTAAGGTTCGCATCAGCGATTGGTGGGTAGCGCTTGTAATAAACTATGGCCCGTGTTTCAAATAACTTCAGGAGTAACAATTATGAAGATGGTTACAGCAATCATTAAACCGTTCAAGCTTGACGAAGTGCGCGAGGCCTTGACCGCGATTGGCGTGCTCGGCATCACCGTCACAGAGGTCAAGGGCTTCGGCCGACAAAAAGGCCACACCGAGCTGTACCGTGGCGCAGAATACGTGGTGGACTTTTTGCCTAAAATAAAATTAGAGGCGGCCGTTGCCAAGGAGATGCTGGAGCTGGTAATCGAGGCCATCGAAAAGTCCGCACACACCGGAAATATAGGCGACGGCAAGATCTTCGTTCAGAGCATCGAGCAAGTTGTCCGTATCCGCACCAGAGAAACTGGCCCAGACGCACTCTAGGGTGCTGTGTGACTCAGGGTTGAGGTACTAGCGCGTGGCCACCAGTTTTTTAGGTGGGCTGGAGCAGCTCGCCACAGCCGTTGTGCTGCTGGATCAGCAGTTAAACGTTGCCCACCTGAACCCCGCCGCGGAGGAGCTGTTTTCCGTGGGTGACAAAAATGCGGTATCCCATCCCCTGCAGGATGTCTTTGTGGACACCAAGGGGCTTGTCGATGCGATAGGCCATGCTATAAGCACTAACACCAATTACACCGTGCCGGAACTTGCTTGCTGTAGGTTACATCTGCGCTGCACCATCACCCCGTTGAAGCAACTTGGCCAGCCGTTGTCAGAATTGGATGGGGGGGTGTTGCTTGAATTTCAGACCATCGACCACTCCTTAAGGCTGGCACGCGAAGCGCAAATGTTAGAGCAGACCGAGGCTAACCGCATGCTGTTGCGCAACCTGGCGCATGAGGTCAAGAACCCATTGGGAGGAATACGTGGTGCGGCGCAACTGCTCGAGCACGAGCTGGACAAGCCCTCCCTCCGCGAATACACGCAGGTCGTCATCCAGGAAGCCGACCGGTTGGCTTCACTAATGGACCAACTGCTCGAACCAGAGCGTGAGCCAAATCTGGACCAGCTTAATGTTCACGAAGTGCTCGAGCGCGTGCGCGGCATTGTTCTTGCGGAGTTCCCACGCGACCTGCGTATCCAGCGTGACTACGACACCAGTCTGCCGCTGCTAGTTGGTGACAAGGAGCAGCTGATGCAGGCAGCGCTCAACATCGCACGTAACGCCGCGCAGGCCATGGGTGGACGGGGCGAGATCTCTTTCAGGACACGCATCTCACGCCAAGTTACGCTCATGAAAAAGCGCCATCGCCTAGCGCTCACGATCCAGGTCATCGACAACGGGCCGGGCGTCTCACCCGAACTGCATGACAAGATTTTTTATCCGCTGGTCACAGGTCGTGATAATGGGCACGGTCTGGGGCTAACCATAACGCAAAAGCTTATCAAGCAGCATGACGGTATCGTTGAGTTTGATAGCGAACCGGGGCGCACCTGCTTCACCATAATACTGCCACTAAAATAAAAGATAAGGAGCGCGGACATGAAGCCCGTTTGGATTGTTGACGATGATAGTTCCATACGCTGGGTTCTGGAAAAAGCCCTCGAGCGTGCAGGCATTAACTGCATGAGCTTCGTTTCAGCGGATGGGGCCCTGAGCGCGTTACAACACAAGAAGCCCCAGGTGGTCATTAGCGATATTCGTATGCCAGGGAGCGACGGACTCGACTTCTTGAAAAAATTGCAAGAAACAAACCCTAACGTGCCAGTCATTATCATGACCGCGCACTCTGACCTTGAGAGCGCGGTATCCGCATTCCAGGGCGGGGCATTCGATTACCTGCCCAAGCCATTCGATATCCATCAGGCCGTCGCGTTGGTGCGTCGCGCGCTAGAGCAAAGACTGCGCACTAACTTGCCCGTGGCGGATAGCGTTGTCGTCTCGGATATCCTGGGCCAGGCACCTGCGATGCAGGAGGTGTTTCGTACCATCGGGCGGCTGGCCCACTCCCACGCAACCGTTATGATTAATGGCGAATCTGGTACCGGCAAAGAATTGGTAGCGCATGCGTTGCATCGCCACGGTCCGCGCGCAAAGAAGCCGTTCGTTGCCATCAACACCGCAGCCATTCCGAGGGACCTGCTTGAATCGGAACTATTCGGTCATGAGCGTGGCGCATTTACCGGTGCGGCCAGCAGTCAAAGCGGTCGCTTTGAGCAGGCAGAGGGCGGCACGCTGTTCTTGGACGAGATAGGGGATATGCCAGCGGATCTACAAACACGCTTGTTGCGTGTGCTATCCGACGGAAACTACTACCGTGTCGGCGGACAGCTGCCGATCAAGACCAACGTGCGCATCATAACCGCCACACATCAAAATCTTGAAGAGAGGGTGAAGGAGGGTCTGTTCCGCGATGACTTGTTCCACCGCCTGAATGTTATCCGCCTGCTCTTGCCACCACTGCGTGAACGATGTGACGATATTCCGCTACTGTCCAGGCACTTCTTGGAAAAAAAAGCACGCGAACTCTCCGTTCGGCCAAAGGGGTTCAGTAAGGACGCCATAAATTATCTTAAGGCACAAAATTTTCCTGGTAACGTACGGCAGCTAGAAAATCTGTGCCACTGGCTGACCGTGATGACGCCGTCGCAGAGGATAGAGATCTCTGACCTGCCGCTTGATTGGCGCGAAAGGTCCGCCCCAACTCCGTCAGACAACGACTGGCTGTCCCTGTTGGGCTTAGAGGTGGATACGGCATTGGAGCGCGGTGACAAGGACATACTAGACACACTCGGCAAGCAGTTTGAGCATGTACTTATCGAGCGGGCACTGCGGCACACTGGCGACAGGAAAATTGAGGCCGCCAACCTCTTGGGGATGGGGAGGAATACGATCACACGCAAGATGCATGATCTTGGGTTTGGCAAGAAGTAACCAAGAGATCTCTGTGTAGCAGAAAATGACATGCCCGATCCTGGGGGAGTGAGAAAGCGTAAATGATAGATATTTTTATAGAATTATTGTTGATGCTCCTCATTATTCTTGTGGCGGCTGAAATTTTTACCAATGCACTTGAGCACCTTGGGCACAGACTAAACATATCAGAGGGCGTCACGGGCTCCATTTTTGCCGCCATCGGGACGGCGTTACCCGAGACGATGGTCCCCCTGCTTGCGCTATTCGCCGGTACAAAAAATATCAGCATCAACGAAGAGATTGGGGTTGGTACCATCCTGGGCGCTCCCCTGATGCTGTCGACGCTGTCTACCTGCCTTATGGCTTGCGCCATCCTTCATCGGCGGGGGATCACGGGGTTTGTTCGGCCAGAGCGTAGCGGGTTTGTGCGCGATCTAAATTTCTTTATATTCGCCTTCACCATTGCCGCGGTGGCCATGTACCTCCCGCGGGACGTGCCCTACCTTCGCGGGGCGCTCAGTCTTGGCCTGGTGCTCGTGTACTTTATCTACGTGCTGCTTACATTGCGCGCCTCTAGGGATCTAGTCCATCAGGGTCACGGAACCATTACCGAGGGCAGGATGTTCTTTTCCAGAATGGGGTTGCCGAATAACCTGCTGATCACCTTGCTTCAACTGATCGCTGGGGTGGCATTGCTGGTCTACGGTGCCACAGGATTTATACACGGTATCGAGGGGGCCTCATACGCATGGGGCGTCTCCGCGCTGTTGCTGTCCTTGCTTATCATTCCAATAGCGACCGAGTTGCCGGAGAAGGTGAACAGCATCCTGTGGATCAGGCGAGGGAAGGACACGCTGGCTTTCGGAAATATCACGGGGTCAATGGTGTTTCAGGGGACACTCTTGCCCGCCATCGGCATCATGCTGACACCTTGGCAGCCTCGCTTGGAGGTGCTGGCGAGCGTGTGGGTCACCCTGATTGCCGCCCTGTGGCTTAGATTTAATGCGCGCTCAGGTGGGCTGCCGATATGGGCACTGCTCTTGAATGGGGTGCTGTATGTCGTGTTTGTTTCGATCACGCTGTCACGATAGGCGAGGTGTCACCGGCCATGCGTGCAGGTCTGCCTAGTGGCTGTGCTGTTGTGCCTCCAGGATCTGGACCCTGGCCTCTAGCGCCGTCAACTTTTCTATTGTGTTGGATAGCAATTGGGCCTGCACATCAAACTCCTCACGCGTCACCAGGTCAAGCTTGGTAAGGCCTTGCGCGAGCAAGGCCCTGGCGTTCTTCTCTATGTCCTTTGCTGGACTGTCGGCCACCGCCTTGCTTAGCTTTGCGGAGATGTCGTTAAGAAATTTTGTGTTGAGCATGGGTCGCCCCTTGTGTGCGTGAGGGGTGCAGTATACCAAACTATACCCATTAATTTCAGGTCGGCGAGACGGTTTGCGGTGACCACGCCTGGGCCCATATTTGGGCCGTCAGGGAGGCGTTGCCTGATTCGCCAACTCGGCTTTGAGAGGGTGAATATCTGGTAGTATTGAAGATTGTAGGCTGGAAAATTATGGGTTAATGCTATCAGTTAAGTCTTTGTATATATTTAATTTTTATTCGCCACCCGATCCTGAGTTTTTCGGTACTTAATTTGAGATGTTAGATCCTTGCATATAAAAAATAAAAATTTGCACACGCAGATAGCTATGTTGTTGCTGAGTGCGGCAGTGTTGTCGTTACCGGGTTGCACCAACGTGGGCCCAGACTTTATGCGACCACCTCCACCTGACGCAAAGAGCTATATCTCGCAGGAGTTGCCAGCGCAAACCGCTACGGCGTTAGGTGCCGTGGGTGCGCCGCAGCGCTTTGTGGTTGGCGGTGACGTGCCGGTTGAGTGGTGGAAGAATTTCAATTCGCCAAAGCTTAATGAGCTGATCGATCAGGCCCTGCAGGCCAGCCCGACCCTGGACGCCGCGCAGGCCACCTTGATGCAGGCGCAGCAAACCTATGTCTCACAGAGTGGCTCATCACAGTACCCGCTGGTGAGCGGCAAGCTGGGCGCACAAAAACAAAAGTTCAACCCCTCCACCTTCGGTCAGGCGACCCCAAGCAAGATATTTGACCTATACAACGCCGGGGTGACAGTCAGCTACAACTTCGACCTCTTCGGGGGCAATCGCCGCGCCCTGGAGGCTCTGGCCGCACAGGCCGACTACCAGCGCTACCAGTTCGAGGGCGCGCGACTGATGTTGGCTGCCAACGTAACCACCGCGGCAATGGCGCAGGCGCAGTACGCGGAGCAAATTGGTGTCACGGTGGCCATCCTGGCGGCACAAAAGAAGCAGCTCAACATTGCAAGAGAACGCCTCAAGCTGGGCGCGGTGTCGCGCAGCGATGAACTCTCCTTGCTTGCCCAGGTGGAGCTAACGCGTGCCAGCATCCCACCGCTGCGTAACAGTCTTCAGAAAACAAATAGCCTGCTCGCCGAGCTACTCGGGCAGTCCTCGGGCACGGCGAAGATACCTAGGTTTGCTTTGGCAGACTTTAACCTGCCGGCAGACATTCCGCTGGTGGTGCCCTCAGAGCTGGTGCGTCACAGGCCCGATATTCGTGCGTCCGAGGCCCTCCTGCATGTAGCCAACGCCCAGCACGGGGTCGCGATTGCTACGGGCTACCCACAGATTGGACTGTCTTCCGGGATGAGCTCGCAGGCCATGGGTGCGTCGGGACTGCTCGGGCCGGGGTCGATCATTTGGAACCTAGCAGGACAGGTGGTGCAGCCGCTGTTTAATATGGGTTTCGAGGCCACAGTTAAATCGGCAGAGTCTGGATTTAATGCGGCAACAGCCAACTACCGGCAGACGGTGCTGCAGGCCCTGCGCAACGTTGCCGACGTACTCTATGCGCTAGACAACGACGCGAAGACATTACAGGCCCAAGCCATCGCTGCCTCCTCGACACTGGCGTCGCTTGACCTCATCCAGCAGCAGTTTGCATTGGGCGGGGTGAGCTACCTGGAGCTACTGACTGCACAGCAGCAGGCACAGCAAACCCAGATCAACCTGATCGCAGCGCAGGTGCAGCGCTTAGCGGACACCGCGGCACTCTATCAGGCCATGGGCGGCGGCTGGATTGCCGTGCCCAAAAAAGATGCGGCCATTTCGTGGCGCACTAAATTGGTAGCGCAGAATGTAGAGCACGGGCGCCATGTACGGCACCCTTCCGATAAAAATTAAGCACGAGGTATTACATGGTAAAAGGAACCACTAAACGGATGATCATTATGCTGCTGCTGTCTGCGGCGGTGCTGGGTGGAATCTACGCCTTCCAACAGTTCAGAAATAAAATGATACAGCAGTCCATCAGGGGGCAGGCCAACCCACCACAGAGCGTATCCACCGTGGTGGCGAAGGTGTCCACCTGGCAGCCTACTGTGGAGGCGGTGGGCAACCTGCGCGCCTCCAAAGGAACCAACCTGGCTGCCGAGGTGGGGGGGCTGGTGACGGCGATACACTTTGACTCCGGGAAGGTGGTCAAGGCGGGGCAGCTCATCTTGGAGCTGAACGCCGTCCCCCTGCAGGCCCAGCTCGAGCAGATGAGGGCAGCCTCCCGACTCGCAAAGCAGAACTTTGATCGTGACCTTGCCCAGCTAAAGATTCAGGCGGTGAGTCAGGCCGCGGTAGACCTCGCCGCGTCCAACCTAAAGAGTGCGCTGGCCCAGGTGAGCATGCAGGAGGCCCTGATCGCACAAAAAAGTATCCGCGCCCCATTCGCCGGTCGGCTGGGTATACGCCAGGTTGATCTCGGCCAGTATTTGGCGGCAGGGACGACCCTCGTGAACCTCCAAAAGCTTGACCCGATGTACCTGGACTTCGCTGTGCCGCAAGCCCAGATTGACTTGGTCCGTGTCGGCGACAGTGTCGACGTGCAGGTCAACTCGTTCCCCGAGAAAATTTTTAAAGGCACCATCTCTGCCATCGAGTCGCAGGTCGACATACCGACACGCAACCTGAAGGTGCGGGCAAGCATCCCCAACGCTAGCGGTGAGCTGCTGTCCGGGCTATTTGCTACGGTGCGCGTAAAGCGGGGGGGCGAGAAGCAGCACATCACCTTGCCGAACTCGGCCATCTCCTACAACCCATTCGGCAGCACCGTTTTTGTGGTTAAGGGCGAGGGGGCTACGTCGGATGGGAAGCTGGTGGTTGAGCAGCGCTTCGTGACCACCGGCGCTACTCGTGGCGACCAGGTCGCGGTCCTCACCGGCCTAAAGGTGGATGAGGTCGTGGTGAGCTCTGGGCAGCTAAAGCTACGCAACGGAACCCCCGTAGTGGTAAACAATAGCGTGCAACCGTCAAGCAATCCGAACCCAGAGGTCAAGGACGAATGAGCATCGCTACCGGAGGCGCGATGAAAAAATTTACTGATATTTTCGTCGAGCGCCCAGTCCTAGCAACCGTCATCAGCCTGACGATATTAATCTTGGGCCTGCGCTCATTGGGCGCGTTGCCGATACTACAGTACCCGTACACTCAAAATGCCGTGGTGACGGTCAGCACCTCTTACCCTGGCGCCGATGCTGGCCTGGTGGCCAGCTTCATAACCACCCCCCTAGAGAATGCGGTCGCCCAGGCCACCGGCATCGATTACATGACCTCCAGCAGCACACAGGGGGTTAGCACGATCACCGCCAACCTTCGGTTAAATCATGACTCGAATAAGGCCCTGACTGAGATCAGCGCCAAGGTCAACGCGGTCCTAAACCAGCTGCCGCCGCAGGCACAAAAGCCCACGATCTCTGTGAACATCGGCCAGACCATAGACGCGATGTACATCGGCTTCTACAGCGACATCCTCAAGCCAAACCAGGTCACGGATTACCTCATACGCTCGGTACAGCCAAGGCTCCAGGCAATCGATGGCGTTCAGGTCGCCGAGCTGCTGGGTGCAAAAAACTTTGCCCTGAGGGCGTGGCTGGACCCACAGAAGCTCGCCGCCGTCGGGCTGACCGCGGCCGACGTGTACGACATCCTGGCAACCAATAACTTCCTCTCGTCCAGCGGCCAGTCCAAGGGCCAGATGGTACAGATCAACCTGAACTCCTCTACCGCCCTGCACTCGGTGGAGGAGTTCAAGCAGATGATATTAAAAAATAAGGACGGGTCCGTGGTGCGCTTGGCGGACGTCGCGAATGTGACCCTCGGTGCAGAAGATTACGATGGTAGCGTGTCCTTCGACGGCAAAAAAGCCGTGTACGTGGGCATCCAGATCGCGCCCGGCGCGAACCTGCTGGACGTGATCGCCCGGGTGCGCAAGGCCATGCCGGACGTCCAGGCGCAGCTGCCACGCGGACTGAACAGCAACGTCGTGTACGACTCGACCAAGTTCGTCAACTCATCGATTAACGAGGTGGTCAAGACGCTGGCCGAATCCATCCTCATCGTGACGCTGGTTGTCTTTGTTTTTCTGGGGTCGCTGCGCTCTGTCCTGATACCCGTGGTCGCGATACCGCTCTCGTTGATAGGCACGTTCACGATGATGTTGGCCTTGGGCTACTCCGTCAACCTGCTCACGCTCTTAGCACTCGTTCTGGCCATCGGGCTGGTCGTGGATGATGCCATCATCGTGGTGGAGAATATAAGCCGCCACCTGGAGGAGGGGCTGTCACCATTCGAATCGGCCATTAAATCGGCGCGAGAGCTGGCCAACCCAATCATTGCGATGACCATCGTGCTGGTGGCCGTGTACCTCCCGATAGGATTCATGAGCGGGCTCACCGGGGCGCTGTTTACTGAGTTCGCATTCACCTTGGTCGGGGCCGTCACCATATCGGCCGTGGTCGCACTCACGCTGTCGCCAATGATGTGCTCACGCCTCCTGCGCGTGCCCAATCCAAACAGCAGCAACTGGCAGGACAGGCTGGAGAGGTGGCTAGATAAGCGGTTCGAGAGCTTGCACATTCGTTACGAAAAGATTCTGCACGGGATGCTTAACTTTGGTGCCGTGATAGCCGTGTTCTCGCTTGTGGTGATGGGGGGAATCTACTTTCTATACACCACCTCGATGACACAGCTCGCCCCGCAGGAGGACCAGGGCGTTCTGATTGCCGCCTCCTTCAACGCGCCGGACGCGACGCTGCAGCAGCGAGAGATATTTGGTGATCAGGTGCACAGCATATTTAACTCTCACCCCGAGACCGATCACATATTCCAGCTCAACATGCCGACACAGGTCATAAGCGGAATGGTGCTGAAGCCGTGGAGCGATCGCACCAAGACATCGAACCAGTTGCAGCCAGAGGTGCAGAAGGAGCTGAGGGGAATCGCGGGCACTCAGAACGCACTCTTCCAGCCGCCCCCATTGCCGGGCGCGAGGGGCCTGCCGATACAGTTCGTGA
>DKNB01000017.1:0-241 GCA_002470125.1 Gallionellales bacterium UBA7399
ATGGCGGATTGTACTTGCCAGAAGAGTACCCACATGTAACACGAGCCGATCTGGACGTGTGGCGTAATCTTTCTTATGTAGATTTGGCTTATGCTATTTTGTCAAAATTTGCAACAGATATACCTGCGGATGACCTCAAAGCAATAGTTGCAAAAACATACACCCCATCCATCTATTGTAACGGTCGCCTTGATTCTGATATTCAGCAAATTACCCCATTACGTACGCTAAAGCAGGGGGT
>DKNB01000017.1:266-33380 GCA_002470125.1 Gallionellales bacterium UBA7399
TGCAATTGCTGGGCAATTTGTTTGAGTACGTTTTGGATAAGGCGGGTGGTGAGCTCAATATTTTGGGCGCCACCTCAGGTGATACTGGGTCGGCAGCAGAGTATGCTATGCGTAACAAGCACAATATTCGCGTGTTTATGCTGTCGCCACATGGTGAAATGTCTACTTTTCAGCGTGCACAAATGTATTCCTTGCAAGATTTGAATATTTTTAATATTGCTATATGTGGGTTGTTTGACGAGGCGCAGGACATGGTTAAGGCGGTCTCAGGTGACCATGCCTTTAAGGAAAAATATAATATCGGAACGGTTAACTCCATTAATTGGGCGCGCGTGCTTGCGCAAATTGTTTATTACTTTAAGGGTTATTTTGCCGCAACAAAATCGAATGATGAAAAGGTCGCCTTCTCAGTGCCGTCTGGTAACTTTGGTAATATATGTGCTGGCCATATTGCCAGAATGATGGGCTTGCCAATCGATCAGCTTATTCTTGCGACCAATGAGAATGATGTTTTGAATGATTTTTTTAGGACTGGCCTGTATCGCCCGCGCACAAAGAGCGATACCTATAGAACCAGTAGCCCTTCTATGGATATCTCCAAGGCATCGAACTTTGAGCGCTTTGTGTTTGACTTGGTTGGACGTGATCCAGCTAAGGTTTGTGATTTGTGGGGCCGTCTTGATACGGCCGGTTCTTTTGATATTCGCAGCACATCCTTTTGGGATGAGTTACCTAAATTTTGTTTTTTTTCTGGAAAAAGCACACACTTGGATCGCATTAATGTTATTCGTGATCTATGGAAAAACTACGGGGTGATGGTTGATACGCACACAGCTGATGGAATCAAAGTTGGCCTCGAACAATGTCATCATGGCGTGCCATTGATATGCTTAGAAACGGCATCACCGGCAAAATTTGATGATGTTATTAATGAGGCCCTGGGGTGCAATGCAGAACGTCCTGGTGGATTGCTGCATATCGAAGAATTGCCACAACGTTTTGAAGTGATGGACGCCAATCTAGAAACTCTAAAGACATATATTGCAGACAATATTAAAATTAAAAACCATGCGGTTGGCTGATTGAGCAATAAATTCTCGGTGTGCGAGAGAGTGCGTTACTCAAAATCGCTATACTGGCAGCGTTAGTCTTTTGTAAGCTCCGCTGTTGGTGCTCCTTTGTGACGCAAGCGAATGTGTAGTTCGTTTAATTGCTTGTCGTCGACGGCGCTTGGTGCATTTGTTAGTAGGCATTGCGCACGTTGGGTTTTTGGGAAAGCTATAACGTCTCTAATTGATTCTGATCCACTCATTAGGGTGACAATTCGATCCAATCCAAAAGCCAACCCTCCATGCGGAGGTGCGCCATATTGTAGCGCATCGAGTAAAAAGCCAAATTTAACTTGTGCCTCATCTGCGCTAATGTTGAGTGCACGAAATACCAACGATTGAATTTCTTCCTTGTGGATGCGCACCGAGCCACCACCAAGCTCCCAGCCATTTAATACGATGTCATATGCTTTTGCTAAGCATTGCCCGGGATTGCTCTCCAGTAGATGCAAGTGCTCATCCTTTGGTGCGGTAAATGGATGATGGCAAGCGTTCCAACGCTTTGCTTCGTCGTCGTATTCAAACATTGGAAAATCAATGACCCATAAAGGGGCCCAGGCTGCCCCACTGAGATGCTTCTTGTCGTGACCCACTTTATTGCGTAAGGCGCCGAGTGCATCGTTAACAACTTTTACTTTGTCTGCACCGAAAAATATTAGATCACCATTCCGTGCGCTTGTGCGATCTATGATTGTTCTTAGGGCGACCTCACTCAGATTTTTTACGATGGGTGACTGCAGACCAATTTCGTTCAATTGAGTTGTGTCGTTGACCTTGATATACGCCAAGCCACGCGCACCGTAGATGCTGACAAATTTTGTGTACTCATCAATTTCGCCTCGAGTAAGGGCTCCGCCACCTGGAATACACAAGGCAGCCACGCGCCCATCAGCTTGATTTGCTGGGGTAGAGAATACCTTAAATCCAACGTCCTTTACTGAGTCTGTAATGTCGATAATTTCTAAAGTTACCCTCATGTCTGGCTTGTCTGAGCCGAAACGCGCCATTGCTTCAGCATGTGTAATACGTGGGAATGGGTTGGGCAAATCGATACTAAGCGCCTCTTTGAATACATTGCGCAGCATGTCTTCTGTTAAGAGCATAATCTGCTCTTCATTTAGAAATGAGGTCTCTATGTCAACCTGAGTGAACTCAGGTTGACGATCTGCCCGTAAATCTTCATCACGGAAGCATTTTGTAATTTGGTAGTAGCGATCAAATCCTGCGACCATGAGCAGCTGTTTGAATAGCTGTGGTGACTGCGGTAACGCAAAAAATTCACCTGCATGAACACGTGACGGGACCAGATAATCACGCGCACCTTCAGGCGTAGATTTCGTAAGCATTGGCGTTTCAATGTCTATGAAATCATGTGCATCCAAAAAGCGACGGAATGCCATCGCTGTCTTATAACGCAGCTTTAGATTCTTCTGCATTTGTGGACGACGCAAATCAATGACACGATGTGTTAGACGTACGTTCTCTGACAGGTTTTCATCGTCCAATTGAAATGGTGGCGTAAGGGAGATGTTAAGTATTTCAATTGTGCCGCACAATATTTCGATTTCGCCGCTACCAAGGTTGGTGTTGAGGCTACCCTCTGGACGCATGCGTACATTTCCAAAAATGCGTAGCACGAATTCGCTGCGTACTGACTCGGCAATTGCAAACATGGCGGCGTTGTCTGGAGCGCACACCACTTGTGCCAATCCTTCTCGGTCACGAAGATCAATAAAGATTACCCCGCCGTGATCGCGGCGGCGATGTGCCCATCCGCACAAAGTAACAGTTTCTCCCAGATTTTTGGTATTGAGGTGGCCGCAGTAATGAGTTCTCATTTTTAATTGGTGTACGCTAAAATATACAGTTGATTACGATGACGATAGTGATGATGGTGAAGTGACAGTAGCAACCACGCCCATTGAAATGATAGATTTTAGAGCGGCATCTACACTAATATTTAATTCGATGGTGTCGGCACGGCGTACGTAAAAATAAAATCCGTTAACCGGGCTTGGCGCAGTGGGAATAAAGACCCCAATATACTCGTCTTCAAATTGTTGGCTTACTTCACTTGGGATGCTGGTTTGGAATGCCAATGACCATGCTTCTTGGTGCGGGTAGCGTACCAGCAGAACCTTACGAAAGGCCAATCCGTTGCTGGATAGCAGGGTGTCACTAACTTGTTTCACGCTATGATAAATACTATTTACAATCGGAATGCGTCTCAGCAAGTCTTCCCAATAACGCAGCAAGCGTTGACCAAGAACGTTGCGCACCAACAATCCCGTGCAAAGCACGATCGCTACCGTTAAAATTACACCTAGGCCAGGAATGTGAACGCCCAGTAGCTTGTCTGGGTACCAATTGATTGGCAGTAGTATCAGGCTTTGATCCAAGGTGCTAATTGTTAGATTGAGGGCCCATAGAGTAATGCCAAGGGGAACCCATACCAAAAGTCCGGTGAGTAAATATTTCTTCACTTGGTATTGCCAGTAGCTGGTGCAGCATGATTGCTGGAACCAGGTGCTGGCTCTGATTTGGCTGCTGGCTTGCTGCCAGCAGATTTGAAATCTGTGGCATACCAACCACTACCCTTGAGTTGAAAGCCAGCGGCTGAGAGTTGCTTACTGAATGTATTCTTGCCGCATTTTGGACAGACGTTCAGCGACGCGTCACTAATTTTTTGCAGGACGTCTTTTTGTGTACCGCAATTGCTGCAACGATATTCATAGATGGGCATAGCCCCCCCTGTTTTAAGACATGATGTTAGAGGTGCATTATACCGCAGCCTCTCGCCAGGCGCCCAGCTCTAATCCGTTTAGCGTCCATTCGCCGATTTGGTAGCGAATAAGTCGCAAGGTGGGGTGACCAACCGCTGCTGTCATGCGACGCACCTGACGATTCTTGCCCTCACGAATAATTAACTCTAACCAACTTGTCTCCTTGTTTTTTCGTTCTCGAATAGGAGGAGTGCGTTGCCATAGATTTTTGGGCTCAGAAATTATTCTTACCATGGCAGGAAGGGTATTAAAATCAGCTAGCCTTACCCCATCCTGTAACTGCTGCAAGCTTTGCTTATTTGGTCTACCTTCCACTTGAGCCCAATAGACCTTGGCAAGCTTGTGGCGTGGATCAGTAATACGATGCTGCAATAAACCGTTATCAGTAAGTAAAACCAACCCCTCACTGTCGGTGTCTAGTCGCCCTGCTGGATACGAATTGGGAACCGAGATATAATCAGCCAACGTTGGGCGAAGTCCATTGCGGCTAAACTGACAGATCACGCCATAAGGTTTATTGAACAACAAGACGTGACTCATCTAGCTTACTTGCCTATCCAATTGATTCACATTACTCCGAGTTTTAATTTTAAGAGCAGAATACATGACTACGCACATTAAGGTGCCACCCCAAGGCAAAAAAATAACTGTCAATAAAGATCACACACTGAACGTGCCAGATCAGCCAATCATTCCCTTTATCGAAGGCGATGGCACTGGTGTGGATATCACCCCCACAATGCGACGCGTTGTGGATGCCGCAATTGCCAAGGCCTACAATGGTAAGCGTTCCATTGCTTGGATGGAAGTGTATGCCGGTGAAAAGGCTGTGGCCATGTATGGCCATGATATGTGGCTTCCTGATGAAACAATAGATGCGGTACGCAATTATGTCGTATCCATCAAGGGGCCACTTACAACCCCCACTTCTGGCGGTATCCGTTCGCTAAATGTGGCGCTACGGCAAATACTTGATTTATATGTATGCTTACGTCCGGTTCGTTGGTTCAAGGGTGTGCCAACCCCAGTAACAACACCTGAGAATGTAGATATGGTGATTTTTCGTGAAAATACTGAGGATATATATGCAGGTATTGAGTGGGAGGCTGGCTCGCTAGAGGCGAAAAAACTAATTGCATTTTTGCAAGATGAGATGGGCGTAACAAAAATTCGGTTCCCTCAGACCTCCGCCATTGGAATTAAGCCGGTGTCCATAGAGGGTAGTGAACGCTTAATTCGTCGCGCAGTTCAGTATGCCATCGATCATAAGCGCAAATCCGTTACCCTGGTTCACAAAGGTAATATTATGAAATTTACCGAGGGCGGATTTAAAAAATGGGGCTATGAACTCGTTAAACGAGAATTTGATGGGGTGGAAATAGATGGTGGACCATGGTTGAGATTGCCAGAAAAATATGGAGGAGGGGGTATCGTTATAAAAGATGTGATTGCCGATGCCTTTTTGCAGCAAATTTTGCTACGTCCAGCGGAATACGATGTCATCGCCACCCTGAATTTGAATGGCGATTATATATCTGACGCCCTGGCGGCAGAGGTCGGCGGTATTGGAATTGCGCCTGGAGCGAATTTGTCTGATGGTATTGCTATGTTCGAGGCCACCCATGGCACTGCACCGAAATATGCTGGGAAGGATTATGTCAATCCCGGCTCCTTGATTCTTTCGGCAGAAATGATGCTCCGTTATATTGGTTGGTCAGAGGCTGCCGATTTGATCATCAATGGCATGCACGAGGCAATTGCCGCTCAGACTGTTACTTATGATTTTGCGCGACTAACAAAGGGGGCCAAGCAGGTGTCATGCTCTGCATTTGGTGAGGCCATAATAATGGGTATGTGAACTATGGCGAATTGGTTTCGCACTTTTTGTGGCTGAATTCGGTGGCATGAAAAAATTAATGCCGTAGATTTGGAAGTGGGTGAGTTTCAGCGCAGGATTAACTTTGTTTATCGCGGTGGCTTGTCGTGCGAACCTCGCTACAGGTTGCGTTAAATTGACAAGCTTAATTGCTCTGCGTGGCGGTATAAACAAGTCTGCACAACAAGGCGAAAAATGCTGTCAATCGCAAGTAGAAATCCATATTTTTGATGGTCATCTGTGTTTATGCAATACAAACTACCTGTCTCGACGTTGGTTGTGATTTACACCACAGACCTCGAGGTATTGCTTTTGGAGCGCGCAGATCATCCGGGCTACTGGCAATCTGTTACCGGTAGCCAAGAGAAAGGCGAGTCTCTGTATGAGACTGCTGTGCGTGAAGTTTTTGAAGAAACCGGATTGAATGCTGACCACTATGACCTGACGGACTTGCAGACTCAAAATACTTATGAGATTTATAAAAAATGGTTGCATCGTTATGCACCGGGTATTCTGTGCAACACTGAGCATGTTTTTGGACTGGAGTTGCCTCATATACTCCCTATAAATTTAGCACCAAGAGAACATCTTAAATATGAGTGGTTTCCTTGGCAGGAGGCTGCGAAGTGTGTGTTCTCACCCAGTAATCGTGAAGCAATTCTGCAGCTACCAAAAAGAATGAGAGCCGTGGCTGCTTGCAAGGTACCCAAATTTTAGAATGGATAAGATTGACAGATAGCGGGCAATTGGTGCCAATTACTTACGAACATCCAGGCCAAGATCTTTTGACTGCATGGGCGAAGAGGCCGCGTGAGCCAAAGTTCGATAAAAAAGCGGCGTTGATTGAGAATATCAAGCGGCTACTGCAAGAGCAAGATGCAGTTTTGGTGGCCCATTATTATGTTCACCCAGACCTGCAGGATTTGGCTGATGCCACGGGCGGTTGCGTATCAGATTCTCTGGATATGGCTAATTTTGGCCATCGGCATTCAGCGAAAACACTGGTAGTTGCTGGTGTTCGCTTCATGGGTGAGACAGCAAAAATTCTTAACCCTGAAAAACGTGTGTTAATGCTGGACCTGGATGCAAATTGCTCTCTTGATCTTGGTTGCCCTGCGAAAGAGTTTGCTGTATTTTGTGATGCACATCAGGATCGCACTGTGGTTGTGTATGCTAACACTAGTGCGGCAGTTAAGGCGCGCGCTCACTGGGTAGTAACTAGCTCCATTGCCCTGCCAATCATTAGGTACCTCAAGGACCAAGGTCAAAGAATATTGTGGGCGCCAGATCGTCATTTGGGCCACTATCTGCAACAACAGACTGGCGCCGATATGCTTTTGTGGCAAGGCTCATGTATGGTGCATAATGAATTCAAAGTCAATGAATTGATTAAACTTAAGGCCTTAAATCCAGATGCAATGGTCTTGGTTCATCCAGAATCTCCCCCGGCAGTGGTTAAACTTGCTGATGTGGTTGGCTCCACCACGCAACTCATCAAGGCAACGAAAACATTAAGCGCGCTTAAGTTTATTGTAGCAACTGATAATGGTATTTTGCACAAAATGAGAAGCATTTCGCCCAATAAGCTTTTCTTGGAGGCACCCACAGCCGGAGATGGTGCAACATGTGTTAGTTGTAACCACTGCCCGTGGATGGCGATGAATGGATTACTGGGTTTGGCTCGGGTCTTGGAAAGTGGAGAAAATGAAGTATTCATTGATCCGGAAATTGGAGTTCTTGCTAGGGGCTCCATAGCCCGTATGTTGGATTTTGCTCGTCAAATTAACTTTCCTACGCAGGGCGTGAGCAATGTCTAGATAACGTGTTTGACCTAGCGATGCATTGACAATTAGCCGCCATTGCATTCCTGATTGGAGATTTGTGTCTGCGCTAAACATTGTTACCTATAATATTCACAAGGGATTGTCCCACTTCAATCGACGCATTGTGTTGCATGAATTACGGGAGCGCTTGCGTATCCTTGATGCTGATATTGTTTTTTTGCAGGAAGTGAGAGGCGAGAGTGACCATTACGGGAAGTGTAATTTGGACTGCCGCGCTTCGTCACAATATGAATTTTTAGCTGACAAGATTTGGTTGCATCAGGTGTACGGAAAGAATTCCGTTTACATTGGCGGACATCATGGAAATGCCATCTTGAGCCGTTATCCGATTTTAGAGTCTGGCAATAAAGATGTCTCCGCACATCGCTTTGAGAATCGTGGGTTGTTGCATTGTGTAATCCATCTGCCTGAAGAAAATAAAATTAGTGGAAGCCAGTCACTGCATTGTGTTTGCGTGCACTTCGGATTGTTTAAGCGTGGTAGGCGCATGCAATTTAATGCATTAGTCGATCACATCAGGAAAGTGATTCCAGCAGATGCGCCGCTGATTGTTGCGGGTGATTTTAATGATTGGCGTAACGATGCAAATCGTCTGTTAACGCATGAGTTGGATTTGCAGGAAGTATTTGAGGTGAGTACGGGTAAGCCAGCACGCAGCTTTCCTGCTGGTATGCCATTGCTGCGTATGGATCGAATTTATGTACGCGGTATGCTTATTAAGCATAGCGAAGCGCATGTGTGGAGAAAAATTTCAGATCATATGGCGCTGTCTGCGATGCTTATTTCGCCATGAGAGATCTACATCAAGTTGATGGTCACACCTTAATCTTGCTACGCAATGGTGAAGAGTACTTCCCACGTTTAATTGCAACTATAGATCAAGCCATTCGTTCTGTTTGCATTGAGACTTATATTTATGCGGCTGATACTTGTGGTTATCAGATTTCGCAAGCTTTACAGCGAGCCGCTAGACGTGGCGTGAAAGTGAACTTGTTGTTGGATGGCTTTGGCTCAGCTGGCTTGCCACCAGAATGGGTAAGTGATTTGCGTCGAGCTGGTGTAGAGGTTTTGTGGTATCGCCCAGAGAGATCACGTTTCAGCCTGCATCGCAATCGTTTGCGTCGTTTGCATCGCAAGTTAGCGTTAGTGGATGAGCGAATTGCATTCGTGGGCGGTGTTAATATTTTAGATGACACACCAGGTGGTCGGATTAATGCCCCACGTTTGGATTATATGGTGGAAATGCAAGGAAGTACGACAGAATATGTGAACTTTGTGATGAAACGGTTGTGGGCGTTGGTGTCATGGAGAAATTTTAAACGACAACGTGAGCATATAAAGCTTCTGTTGACGCATAAAAGTGCTACTCAGCATGGTGTGACCCTAGTGTTACGTGATAATTTTCGCCATCGTCATGATATTGAACGCGCTTATTTGAAAGCTATTGCTGGTGCGCGGCGAGAAATTATCATAGCTAATGCCTATTTTTTGCCGGGGCAAAACTTTCGGCGTACTTTGATAGAGGCAGCTTTGCGCGGTGTTCGTGTTGTGCTGCTATTGCAGGGTCGAGTGGAGTATCGTCTGCAGCATTTTGCTACTCTCGAGCTGTACGATGATTTGTTGCGAGCCGGCATAGAGATATATGAATACAGGGCCAGCTACATGCATGCCAAGGTGGCGGTAATTGATAGTTATTGGGTGACTGTTGGCTCGTCTAACATCGATCCGTTTAGTTTGTTCTTGGCACGCGAGGCTAATTTGGTTGTGCGTGATGCAAGATTTGCAGAATTTCTACGTGCTGACTTATTGCAGGAAATTACATACGGAGCACGCTTGATTTCTCTTGCCGATTGGCAAGAACGTGGAATTTGGATGCATTTTTTGACGCGCGTTAGCTATGCGATAACACGTTTTTTGGTCGGCGTGACTGGCTGCGCGCGTGGACATGGTGATGTTCAGTAATTTGTACTGTATGTATTTTATTAAGCTGGGTGTCTGCGTGATCTAATTGTGTGCAGCACGCAATGTGTGGCAAAGCTATAATGCGCCATACATTTCTTTATATCATTATGCGTTCGCGCCCCATCCCATTGAGTCATTCACCCCGCGGTAACTGGAATATCATCCGTGCCCTTGTGCCTTATTTGTTGGAATTTAAGGCCCGTGTTGTGTTGGCGTTGCTGCTACTGGTTATGGCAAAGCTTACCAATGTGGCGGTACCACTGATACTTAAGGAAATAGTTGATGTTTTAGACAAGCCGAAGGCAATTTTGGTGGTACCAGTGCTGCTTGTCGTTGGGTATGGTTTGCTGCGATTGTTTAGTACATTATTTGGTGAGTTACGTGATGCCGTGTTTGCCAAAGTAACTCAGCGTGCCATACGACGCGTAGCCCTCAAGCTGTTTGTCCATATACACAATCTGAGTCTTCGTTTTCACCTAGAGCGGCAGACCGGCGGTGTGTCACGCGATATTGAGCGCGGCACAAAAGGAATTAGTTTTTTGCTGAACTTTATGTTGTTTAGCATCTTGCCAACGTTGCTGGAAATTGGACTGGTGTCTGGTATTTTGTTGTACAAATATGATTCATTGTTTGCGGTTATAACCTTCATTACTTTGATAGTTTATGTGGTGTTTACTTTATTTGTGACTGAGTGGCGAATAGTATTTCGACGCACCATGAATGACATGGATTCAAAGGCAAATACGCGTGCTATAGATAGCTTATTGAATTATGAGACGGTGAAGTACTTCGGTAACGAAGCTTACGAGGCCCGGCGTTATGATGAGCACATGGGCAAGTGGGAAACCTCCGCGGTTCAGAATCAAACCTCCCTGGCTGCGTTAAATTTTGGACAGAGCACGATTGTTGCCGTGGGGATGACTGCTTTAATGTTGTTGGCCTCCAGTGGGGTCGTCAAGGGAGATTTAACCTTGGGCGATCTGGTCCTCATTAACGTTTTTATGTTGCAACTCTACATGCCATTGCATTTCCTTGGCTTTGTTTACCGTGAAATTAAGAACTCCTTGGTGGATATGGAAAAAATGTTTCGCTTGCTTGGCGAGAATCGTGAGATAGAGGATGTATCAAATGCGATTCCGCTGAGCCTTCGTCAGGCCTCGATACACTTTGAGTGTGTTTGTTTTTCTTACGATCGAGAGCGACAGGTTTTATTTGATGTAGATTTTTATGTGCCGGCCGGTAAAACTATCGCCATAGTTGGGTCAAGCGGGGCAGGAAAGTCCACCCTGTCGAGGCTTCTTTTTCGTTTTTATGATGTAAATTCTGGACGAATATTAATAGACGATCAGGATATCAGCAAGGTTACACAGACCAGTTTGCGTGCCGCAATCGGCATCGTACCACAAGATACTGTGCTGTTTAATGACAGTATTTATTACAATATAGCTTATGGTCGCCCCGAGGCTACGCGGGAAGAGGTGTTGCACGCGGCGCAATCTGCCCACATCCATAATTTTGTTACATCCTTACCCGGTGCTTACGACACCATGGTGGGTGAGCGTGGGCTGAAGTTGTCTGGCGGCGAGAAGCAACGTGTAGCAATTGCTCGCGCCATTCTAAAAAATCCAGCGATCCTGATTTTTGATGAGGCGACCTCGGCACTTGATTCAAAGTCAGAGAAGATTATTCAGTCTGAATTGCGTGGTATTGCGCGTAATCGAACCACGCTCGTGATTGCCCACCGCTTATCTACCGTTGTGGATGCGTATCAAATATTGGTCATGGACGGCGGACGTATTGTTGAGCGAGGCACACATCACGAATTGCTAGCAAAACAAGGTTTGTATGATCAAATGTGGACCTTGCAGCAAAAAGAGGAGGGGGAGCTCGGTGTGCTGCAGCTTTGATCTGTTTGCGATGAAGGCTGAATTGCAAGTCCAGCTCTCCCTATGAGCCCCCGTCTAAGTTGTTAGGTGTGTCTAGTAGGCAATCTTCTGTGGCATAATTATTGGCTCTAGGATGGGTGAAGACATGGGTAAGAAAACTCTATACGACAAGCTTTGGGATAGCCATGTGGTGCACGTTGGAGCGGATGGCACCACTTTGATTTATATTGATCGTCATCTGGTGCATGAAGTGACTAGTCCCCAGGCGTTTGAGGGCTTGCGATTGGCTGGGCGTGAGCCCTGGCGTGCAGCGTCCATGCTCGCCGTAGCGGACCATAACGTGCCAACCACTGATCGTGCACAGGGCATTGCCGACCCAGTTTCCAGATTGCAGGTGGAGACACTGAGTAGTAATTGTGACGAATTTCGCATTGTTGAATTTGGAATGACAGATTTGCGTCAGGGTATTGTGCATGTCATTGGGCCTGAACAAGGCGCAACTTTGCCAGGTATGACTGTGGTATGTGGCGACTCACACACTAGCACACACGGTGCATTTGCCGCACTGGCATTCGGTATTGGCACTTCTGAGGTTGAGCATGTAATGGCTACGCAATGCCTGCTAATGAAGAAGGCTCGTTCCATGCAGATAATAGTGGAAGGTTATCTCGGCAGGGGTGTTACAGCCAAGGATTTGGTATTGGCGATAATTGGTAAAATTGGTACAGCAGGCGGCACAGGATGTGCGATTGAATTTTCCGGGAGTGCGATCCTGGGGTTGTCCATGGAGGGCCGTATGACGATATGCAATATGGCCATCGAGGCAGGTGCACGGGCCGGCATGATAGCCGTTGATGCTACAACAATAACTTACCTTGAGAATCGGCCTTTCGCGCCTCAGGGCGAATTATGGAATAGGGCAGTAACTTATTGGCGCACTTTGTGTAGCGACGAGGGTGCTAAATTTGATAGTGTAATTCGATTTGATGCAACTACAATCAAACCCCAAGTGACTTGGGGCACCTCACCAGAAATGGTTGTAGCAGTGGACGACAGGGTGCCAGATCCGTCGAAAGAGGTCGATCCAGTGAAACGAAAAAGCATGAACCTTGCTTTAGAGTATATGGGGCTGGAGGCAAACACTCCGATAACTAAAATTCAGATCGATAAAGTGTTTATTGGCTCGTGCACAAATGCCCGCATTGAGGATTTGCGCGCTGCAGCAGAGGTAGTGAGAGGGAAGTTTGTTGCTCCAAATATAAAGATGGCCATGGCAGTGCCTGGCTCTGGACTTGTTAAAAGACAAGCTGAATACGAGGGCTTGGATAAGGTGTTTATAGAGGCTGGATTTGAATGGCGAGAGCCGGGATGTTCTATGTGCCTTGCGATGAATGCGGACAGGCTTGAGCCGAGTGAGCGATGTGCTTCAACTTCTAATCGAAACTTCGAAGGACGGCAGGGATTGGGCGGCAGGACACATTTGGTTAGTCCGGAGATGGCAGCAGCAGCAGCCATCTCTGGTCACTTTGTGGATGTTAGAAATTTTTAGTACTGCGCGGAGATGATGTATCGGGACTTGATGTAGATTATGCTGACTCTAGGCAGGGCGTATTGGATGATAAATATATATGGATAAATTTATTCGGATGGATGGGCTTGTTGTACCGCTCGATCGTTCTAACGTGGATACGGATGCGATAATTCCTAAGCAATTTTTAAAATCCATTAAGCGTACTGGTTTTGGCCCTAATTTGTTTGATGAGTGGCGCTACCTTGATCATGGCGAGCCTGGTATGGATAATTCAATACGACCACTTAATTCTGATTTTGTGCTAAATCAGCCACGCTACAGGGGTGCAAATATCTTATTGGCACGCGAAAATTTTGGTTGTGGTTCATCACGCGAGCATGCGCCATGGGCATTAAGTGGTTACGGTTTTCGTACCATTATCGCCCCCAGTTTTGCGGATATATTTTGTAATAATTGCTTCAGAAATGGCTTGTTGCCGATCACATTGGATGCTTCAAGCATAGACGACTTATTTGTGGCAGTGATGGCAACGCCAGGCTATCGTCTGAAAATTGAATTGGAGCAGCAGGTCGTCGTGACGCCGAGTGGGATGACATATCACTTTGAGGTAGATGCTTTTCGTAAAAATTGTTTATTAAATGGACTGGATGACATCGGTCTAACCTTGAAATATGTAAGCGAAATTAAGGAATACGAAGAGCGGCGTAAACTTAAAGAGCCGTGGTTATTTGTTTAAATTTGTTGTGTAAATAATATAAAGAGGCTGGTTCTATGAAAATAGCGGTGTTACCGGGTGACGGTATCGGGCCAGAAATTATTGCCCAGGCTGCCAAGGTCCTTGAAATTTTTCGACTCGAGGGATTGCCGCTCGAGCTTGAGTATGCCCCTATTGGGGGGGCTGGATATGATGCAAATGGCGATCCATTGCCGGATGCGACACTAAAGCTGGCACAAGAATCGGACGCCATCTTGCTGGGAGCGGTTGGTGGCTATAAGTATGATGCGCTTCCTCGTCTGCTGCGTCCAGAGCAGGGGCTGCTACGCATTCGAAAGGGACTTAATCTGTTTGCCAATTTACGCCCAGCGTTGCTGTATCCAGAGCTGGTAAGCGCCTCTACATTGCGCCCAGAAATAATATCGGGACTGGATATTATAATATTGAGGGAGCTGACGGGCGACATTTACTTTGGTCAACCTCGTGGCACACGCATGCTTGCCAATGGCGAGCGACAATCTTTTGATACCATGTTGTACAGTGAATCTGAGATTCGTCGTGTGGCACATGTTGGCTTTAGCATTGCCATGCAACGTGCCGATGCAAGTGGCAGGGGTAGGTTATGCTCGGTCGACAAGGCTAATGTGCTGGATACAAGTATGTTGTGGCGAGAGGTGGTAATCGAGGTGGCAAAGGAATATCCAGCAGTCGACCTATCGCATATGTATGTGGACAATGCGGCGATGCAGCTAGTGCGAGCACCTAAGCAGTTTGATGTAATTCTGACGGGGAATATTTTTGGTGACATTTTATCAGATGAGGCCTCCATGCTAACTGGCTCTATTGGTATGCTGCCATCCGCCTCGTTAGATGAGAATAACAAGGGTTTGTATGAGCCTTGCCATGGTTCCGCGCCAGATATTGCCGGTCAAGATATTGCCAATCCGCTAGCGACAATCCTATCATTAGCAATGATGATGCGTTATACATTTGCACGTGCAGATATCGCCCAACGTATTGAGGCCTCTGTACAAAAGGCTTTGCGGCGTGGTTTGCGTACAAAGGATATTGCTGAGTTGGGCATGAAAATAGTTGGCACGAGTGCGATGGGCGACGCCGTGGCTGAAGCGTTATAGAGGTTGACCAGTTAGATCTCTTCCCAATCTTTTTGGTGCGAGCGTGTTCTATCTGACCTGAGGCAGGTCTTGATGGTTTCGGTCGTCTGATTAGATTGAGATTTCCCCTTGAGGGTGGCGCGTATTACTGGTGCCCCTGTAGCAATATACGTTAACTCCCTGAGTTAAATTAATTAATAAAGGATGCAGCTTGGTATGAGCAAAAAATATAATGTTGCGATTTTGGGTGCGACGGGGGCCGTTGGTGAGGTCATTCTGTCCATTCTAGAGCAACGAAATTTTCCAGTGGATAAGATTTTTCCTTTGGCGTCCAGTCGATCTGCCGGTTCTGCGGTGACATTTTGTGGCCAGGAGTTGACGGTGCTGGATGTAGATGGGTTTGATTTTTCACAAGCACACATTGGGTTGTTTTCTGCCGGTAGTGACGTATCAGAGAAGTATGCACCTATTGCGGCAGCAGCTGGCTGTGTGGTGATTGATAATACCGCTCAATTTCGCTATGACGATGACATACCTCTGGTGGTGCCAGAGGTAAATCCACATGCCATTTCGCAATACAAGAACAGGAATATTATTGCGAATCCAAATTGCTCCACCATTCAAATGGTGGTTGCATTGAAACCTATTTATGATGCGGTGGGTATAGAGCGCATCAATGTGGCCACTTATCAAGCTGTCTCGGGTACCGGTAAGGAGGCGATTGAGGAATTGGCAGAGCAGACGCGCGCTTTATTTAATCATCAAGATATAAAAATTGATATTTACGATAAGCGAATTGCATTCAATGTGTTGCCACACATTGATGTTTTTATGGATAACGGTTATACAAAAGAAGAAATGAAGATGGTCTGGGAAACGCGTAAGATCATGGAGGATGAACATATTATGATTAACGCTACTGCCGTACGAGTGCCAGTTTTTTATGGGCACTCAGAGGCGGTGCATATTGAAACACGTAAGAAAATAACCGCTAAAGAGGCTCGCACCCTGCTGGAGTCTGCGCCTGGCGTCCTAGTGGTGGATGAGCGTAAGCCGGGCGGATATCCCACTGCCATAGAGGCAGCTGGTCAGGATGCGACCCTGGTTGGACGTATTCGCGACGATATATCACACCCACGTGGACTTAATTTATGGGTGGTAAGTGATAATGTTCGCAAAGGAGCCGCACTAAATAGTATACAAATTGCCGAGATTTTGATTGAAATGTATTTAGCATCGTAAATGCGTACTGATTATTCTGCTATGTTGCGTTGTTTTGTGAGAATCTTTATAGGGGTGAGGGTGTTTTGAAACTACTTGTTAAAGTGCTGGGATCTCTTATTGGTTTAACGCTGTCCGGACTTGCTTGCGCGGTTAACATGGGCGACATTAATGTTGTCAATTCGTTGGGCGCCCCAATGAATGTATCGATAGAGCTAGGGGTAGTCGGCAAGGATGATGCAGCTGGACTGTCTGCGCATCTAGCTCCGCCAGAAGTTTTTAAGAGTGCCGGCTTGGATTATCCCTCAACGTTACCCCCTTTGAATTTTAAAATTGAGGCCGATGCTAGTGGCGGACATCGCATTCAAATAACTTCAGTACAGCCAATTAACGAGCCATTTGTTAATTTATTAGTGGAACTGACGTGGCCATCTGGAAAATTGTTGCGAGAGTACACTTTTCTGCTTGATTCACCTGGTTACATTCCAGCAAGACCACTGCCAGGAAAGTTGGAGAGGGTAGAGCAGAGTGTTGTTGATGTATCTGAAACTGAGCTGGGGGATGAAGAGACTATAAACGAGTTTCCCTTGCCAAAGATTGCTGCAACGGCAGAAGAAAAAAAACTTAGTGGCAAGGTCAAAAACAACAACAAAGTGTTAGACAAGAACGACCGAGTCCCGCATGACAAAATTAAGGTCAAAGATGGGGATACGTTAAGAAGGCTTGCGGTTCAAGTAATGTCATCTGATGTGAGTTTGGAGCGCGCACTGGTTGCCTTATATCGCGCCAATACTGACGCCTTCTATGATCAAAATATGAATCGCCTTAAAGTGGGAAGAATCTTGCGTATTCCGGAGCAATCTGAAATAGATGCTTTGTCTCAAGCAAAGGCTATGGAAGAGATCAGTACGCAGGTCTATAATTGGCAAGGATATCGTCAAAAACTTGCGACAGCCAGTCGAATTTTGACAAGGGGCGAATCTAGCTCAGGAGTCTCGGGCAAAATTAAGGCGACCGTCGCCGAAAGCGATTCTGTGGCCAAGGGATCCACGAAAGAGGTAGTGAGGTTGTCCAGGGGTGAGGCGTCTGGTGATGTGACGCTTGCCGATAAGAATGTCAAACACATGCAGGGTAGCGTGCATGTGCCAGAAGAGGATGTTATCTCACAGAGAGAGGCGCTTAAAGAAAGCAATCAACGTGTTGCAGCATTAGAGAAAAATGTTCAAGATTTGCAGCGTTTAATTAATTTAAAGAGTTTGCCATCCATGGACCATGGTGACACCACTCGCAATTCAGTCAATAATCAAGCTGCGCAAGGATTGGATTCAGCTCAATCGCTACCCATGTTACCACCTGCCACCCCCCTTGCTGTTAATGGCCAGGCTGAGTCAGAAAGGCCGGCAACGAAGTCAAGATGGATGGATTTGCAGCCTGTGCTGAATAGTCAGATGTTTGGGATGCCGCTTTATGTTTTTGGTGGGGCGGTGCTGCTGAGTTTATTTGGGCTTGGCTATTGGTTAATGCGTGATGAGGGTAAAGTGGCTAAAAATACACAACCCAGCAAGAGACAAATTGACCATGTGATTGATCATTACAATAAGATACGCACCTCCTCTGAGCCGCTACGAGTAACCAGTGATTTTTATGGCGTGGCTAGTAAGGTGGCTGAGGCAGCCAAGATTCAACCAAACTATTTCGATCCAATTGGTGGGGCAGACTTGTTTTTGAGTTTTGGTAGAGATGGGCAAGCAGAAAGTATTCTGCAGGAAGCGTTGAGCAAAAATCCGGAAAACCATCAGATCCATCTGAAGCTGCTGTCTATATATGCAGATAGAGGGGATGCACGCTCATTTGCCCGTATTGCAGCTCAGTTGAAAGATTCTGGTGATGCCTACGCATGGGGGCAGGCAACCATAATGGGCGCCAAGCTTGAACCCGAAAATCCAATGTATAGCGGCGACACGGGTGTGATATCGACTGCAGCAGCGCATCTCGCTGCAGAAGTGGGGTCGACAATAGATTCGCATGGCGTAGCCAAGTCTGATGTTGATGCTGCACAAAGTCTGTCTAACAAAATTACAGGCCTTGATTTTGGGGATGTTAATCTGAACCTCAACAAGGAGATTGCGTCACCGCCCGCTCCCCTCTTGGGGAAAATGAATACACGTTGGCACGATGCGGCGACGAAGCTTGACCTTGCTAAAGCTTATTATGAAATGGGTGACATTGTGGGTGCCCGAGAAATATTGGAAGAGGTGGTACGGGAGGGGGATCCCGATCATCGCGCTGATGCTGAAACTTTTTTGCGAAAGTTGCCATCATAACTTAAGGACGCATAACTAAAATGGCAGCCCGTGCGGCTGCCATTTTCATTAGAACATCACTACTTTATAACAATGTTAGGATATATACTCAATGCGTGGTGAGGTGGTGCTGGCTTCAGTTTACTTTTTATTTGCGTGGATGCAGCCATGAGAATTGCGCTTGGCATTGAGTACGATGGTAGGGAATATTTCGGCTGGCAAAGTCAGCGTGGTGGCCGTACAGTGCAAGATGCTTTGCAAATCGCCTTAAGCAGTGTTGCCAACGAGCCTATTGCGGTGATTGCTGCTGGCCGTACTGATACTGGCGTGCATGCGTTAGAGCAAGTGGTGCACTTTAATGTAAGTACGAAACGCCCTATTGCCGCATGGGTGCGAGGTGTTAATGCCTTGTTGCCAAAAAATGTTGCCGTATTGTGGGCGCACCCTGTGTCGGAAGAGTTTCATGCTCGTTTTTCTGCGCAAGCGCGCAGTTATCGTTATGTGCTGGTTAATCGATCGGTACGCAATGCTATCCAACAGGGTAGGGCAGGCTGGTTTCATGCGCCGCTGAATCTGCAAAATATGCGTGACGCTGCCCAGTATTTATTAGGGGAGCATGATTTTAGTGCCTTTCGTGCTGCAGAGTGCCAAGCTAAATCTCCTATAAAAAAACTGATGCAGCTCGATATCGAAAGACAGGACGACATAATAATCTTTGATTTGAGTGCCAATTCATTCTTGCACCATATGGTACGCAATATTGTGGGTTGCTTGGTTTATATTGGTAAGGGCAAGTATCCGTCGGAATGGATGCGTGAGTTATTGGAAAGTCGCAAGCGAATTTTTGCTGCACCAACTTTCGCCTCGGATGGATTGTATCTGCGCAGAATTATTTATGATCAAGAGTGGCGCTTGCCGCATGTGTCCAATCATTCACAATATCTTGTGACGCCATTTGGCGCTTAAGTGGAGATCACCTATCACCTTGCTTAAAGTTGCTTCATTTAAGCTTTGTCTGTTGTTCAAATGTAATATAATTTCATTTCAACCTTTGTAGGCCGTTGAGTTCATTTGAAAATATGTAATCTTTTCTAGTTTCATAACAGAAGATAGTCATGCAATCTATTGTGAGTGCATGACTTAACTTACGATTTATCGTTTCGACCATGACAAAAATTAAAATTTGCGGCATTACTCGTAAAAGTGACTTGTTGGCGGCTGTGCGCTGTGGCGCTGATGCAATCGGTTTGGTTTTTTATGAAAAAAGTCCACGATATGTGACGCTTGAGCAGGCAGCTGAGCTCGCACGCTCCATTCCTCCGTTTGTAACCCTAGTTGGCTTGTTTGTGAATGCCAACGCAAAAATGGTGCAGGAGGCGCTACAAAGAGTACCCCTGAGTGTGCTGCAGTTTCATGGCGATGAGGATCCAACATTTTGTGCACAATTTGGTCGCCCTTATCTGAAAGCTGTTAGGGTAAATCTTGGAGTGGATTTGATACAATATGCTACCCGCTATATGGGTGCCCAAGGTTTGCTGTTAGATGCTTTTGTTGAGGGAGAGTATGGTGGTACAGGAGTGTCGTTTGATTGGACGCTTATCCCTCATAATTTATCGTTGCCAATTGTGTTATCGGGTGGCCTGGATGCGAGCAACGTTGCCAATGCCATTAGGCGAGTGAAGCCATGGGCTGTGGACGTTTCTAGTGGTGTGGAAACTGCAAAAGGAATCAAGGATGCAGTTAAAATTGCCGCATTTATCGATGAGGTTGAAAACAGTGGCATATAACTATCCTGACAAAACCGGCCACTTTGGCCCATATGGCGGCACTTACGTTGCCGAAACTCTAATGGGTGCGCTGGATGAATTACGTGTTGCCTATGAAAATTATTCTGTCGATTCTGAATTTCAGGCTGAGCTTGCATATGAGTTAAAGCATTATGTTGGACGACCAAGCCCCATTTATTACGCGAGACAATGGTCGAAGCGATTGGGCGGCGCGCAGATATACCTTAAACGTGAGGACCTAAACCATACTGGCGCACATAAAATAAATAACACCGTTGGGCAGGCGTTGCTGGCCAAACGTATGAATAAATTTCGAGTTATTGCTGAAACGGGCGCGGGGCAACATGGGGTTGCTACGGCATCAGTGGCTGCACGTTATGGCATGGAATGCGTTGTTTATATGGGTACGGAGGACATTAAGCGCCAAGCTACTAATGTGTATCGCATGAAGCTTTTGGGCGCCACTGTTGTACCTGTGAGTAGTGGCTCCAAAACGCTCAAAGACGCACTTAATGAGGCGATGCGTGACTGGGTTACAAATATTGAAAATACTTTTTATATTATAGGCACTGTGGCGGGCCCCCACCCATACCCAATGATGGTGCGTGACTTTAATTCGGTGGTGAGCAAGGAATGCATTACACAAATGCCAGAGATGATTGGACGACAACCGGACATGGTTATTGCTTGCGTTGGGGGCGGCTCGAATGCCATGGGAATTTTTCATTCTTACATTGATGCTCCTGGGGTTCAACTTGTTGGCGTTGAGGCGGCCGGGACTGGAATTGAAGGAAATCAGCATGCAGCTGCGTTGACAGCGGGTAGACCTGGCGTTTTGCATGGCAATCGCACTTACTTGCTGCAAGACAAAAATGGTCAAATTATTGAAACGCACTCAGTGTCTGCTGGATTGGATTATCCTGGTGTTGGCCCAGAGCACGCTTGGCTTAAAGATAGTGGCCGCGCTCAGTATGTGGCCATAGAGGACAGTGAAGCGCTGCAAGCTTTTCATGATTTGTGTCATCACGAGGGCATCATACCGGCGCTTGAATCTAGTCATGCCCTGGCCTACGCAGCAAAAATTGCACCAACAATGGGTCAGGACAAGATACTGCTTGTCAATCTGTCTGGCCGTGGTGACAAGGATATGGCGACCGTAGCAAGAATTTCTAATATTGAGCTATAGTTTTGTTGAAATCGTTTCGTAGGTACTCCTAATGTCACGCATACAATCAGTTTTTGAGAGCCTTAAGCAGCGTGGTCGGAAGGCGCTCATTCCATTTATTACAGCAGGGGATCCAAACCCAAATACCACCGTCCCATTGATGCATGCCATTGCAGAGATGGGTGCCGATATTATTGAGGTTGGAGTACCATTTTCTGACCCAATGGCAGATGGCCCAACCATACAGCGATCCTCAGAGCGAGCACTTAAACATGGCGTGACGCTGCACCATGTGCTTGATATGGTAACTGAGTTTCGTACAAAAAATTCCAGCACGCCGATTGTATTGATGGGCTATGGGAACCCTATTGAGGCAATGGGCTGGGAGCGCTTCGCCAAAGGTTGTGCGCACGCTGGAGTAGATGGGGTCCTGACGGTAGATTTTCCACCAGAAGAAAGTCATGAGGCATTTTCTTTCTTGCATCGTTGCGATATTGATCCTATTTTTTTACTTGCACCGACCACATCGGATGCTCGCATTGAGCAGGTGGCCAAGTTGGCGCGCGGTTATGTTTACTATGTGTCACTTAGGGGGGTAACGGGGGCTGGTAATTTAGATTTGGCTGCCATAGCAGATAAAATTCCGCGCATACGACAGTATATAAATTTACCCATTGGAGTTGGGTTTGGTATTCGTGATGTGGGCACTGCGAATGCAGTTTCTAAGCTATGTGATGGCGTGGTGATCGGCAGTCGCATTGTACAAGAGATAGAAAATTCAGCTGAGGAATGCGTGATCTCTAATGTCTCGGGTTTGGTTAAGGAATTTAGCCTTGCAATAAATTGAGTTTTGTTTCTGAGAGAGACTGTATGTATGAGTTGGTTTAATAAATTATTACCCCCCAAGATTGGACGTAGGGAACTTGGAGGGGAGGGTAGGAAAAATGTGCCAGAAGGATTGTGGCATAAGTGTTTGTCATGTCAGGGAGTGTTATATCACTCTGATTTAGAGAAACATAAAAATGTTTGCCCAAAGTGTGGGCATCATCATCGTGTCACAGCGCGCACCAGATTAAATTGGTTGTTGGATACCGAAGGACGATTTGAGATTGGCGCTGAAGTTTGGCCTCTGGACACGCTGAAGTTTAAAGATAGCAGAAAGTATAGTGAGCGGCTAACAGCTGCGCAGCGCGATACGGGCGAGAGTGATGCGCTTGTAGTGATGCAGGGAAGCGTACGCACTGTTCCGATGGTGGTGGCAGTATTTGAATTTAACTTTATGGGTGGATCCATGGGTTCCGTGGTGGGGGAGCGCTTTGTGCGCGGTGTGCAGCTTGCTACTGAGCAGAAGATCCCATTCATTTGTTTTACCGCTAGTGGTGGTGCACGTATGCAGGAGGGGCTGCTATCGCTGATGCAAATGGCAAAAACATGCGCTGCCTTGACTCAGTTGAGTGTAGAGAATTTGCCATTCATCTCAGTCTTAACTGATCCAACTATGGGTGGCGTGTCTGCTAGCTTTGCCTTTATGGGTGATATTGTCATTGCGGAGCCTGGCGCAATGATTGGCTTTGCCGGTGCACGAGTGATTGAACAAACTGTGCGCGAGACCTTGCCAGAAGGCTTTCAACGCGCAGAATTTTTAATGAAACATGGCGCTATTGATATGATTGTAGATCGTCGAGAAATGCGCGCTAAGCTAGCCACGCTGATTACGATGCTCACTAGACAGCCAATGGTTGTGGCGCCTGGCTGACCTACTATTTTAGTAGCCCTAAGCTTGTAAATATTTGAATGTCTGCATACCAAGGATAGTCATTAGTAATGAGCCGCCAAGATGTGAGGCAATGATTGCGGCACCCCATGCATACTGACCACGTGCGAGCAAGGCAATGGTTTCGGCGGAGAAGGTTGAAAAAGTGGTTAAGCCACCCAGAAAGCCAGTGATGATAAACAGTCGCCACTCAGGAGATAACGATGGTTGCTGAATAAAAAAAGCAACAGCAAGACCAACAAGATAGCCGCCGATTATATTTGCAGAAAGCGTTCCAAGCGGCAATTCTGAAAACTTTTGATTGAGCCATACGGTCAATCCCCAACGTAGCCATGAGCCAATGGCTGCGCCCAGTCCAACCGCGATAAAGGCATAGAGTGTCATACGCACATTCTAGTCGATGATACGAACTGGCGCAAAGCCACCGTTTGCTGTACGGAAGTTTGTTGCTTGTCCTTGATATAGCCGTGCAGCGATTAGCTGCACTTGACCATTGTAGACATAGCAGCGAACATCAGATTTGAGCAGAGTGCCCCCTGATGGGCTGTCTATGCAAATCATTCTCTCGCCAGGGGGAGACATACGTTGCGCGATGTAGCCTCCCTGCATAATTTCATTGAATACACGATTTGTAATATTGGCACCGCGGTAGGCACCCTTTCCTCCATAGCCGTGGATGGGTTTAAAAAACCATTGTTTGCGTTGTGATCGCCAATACTCATTGGTCCGCATTTCTACAACCCTGGTCTCTGGTATACCAGAGACCAGGGTTGTAATAATCTCTTCTGTTACATTTATCGAACGTAAAATTGCTGGTGTAGTGAGCAGGGAAAGATTGCGTTTGTCAGCGTATAACGCATATGCGTAAGGATGTGGTGTTAGTACCACCTCATTTTTGAGGTAAGCGGTATTGATTGTGGCGTGCTGTTGCAGCAAGAAATCTGTTAAGCGGTTGTAGATAAGGTCTATCTTATTTTCTTTAAAATACAGCGCACCTGTGCGCGCCTCTAACTCACTTGGATCTAGAATGAACGTAGTGATACCGTTATGTTCAAATAATTCCTTTATTAGCAGAAATTCCGGATAAAAATATTGATCATGTGGTCGATTGTCAACTATGGCGATAGTTTTTAGTGGGTCAGGGCCACGCTCCAATCTCCACTCGTTGAGAAACATTTCAACAAAGGCTTGTTCTAGATCATCAATAGCCACAGGCTTTCCGGGCGTGTCGACAGCACACTGACTGCGGAACTCTAATGCGTTAAACATTGCACCGCCAGCGTTTGTATTAATCTCAATGAGGTGCACACCTTCGGCATTCAGATGGAAGTCATAGCCAAAAAACACCCCCTTAGATCGAGGGGTGTGCTGAGAAATGGACGGTATATTGTTCAGAATAATATTGCGCCAAGCGGGCAAGCTTGTGACCTTGCTTACAGCCTCAATGATTGCACGCATTGCTTTATCATCGTTGCTGGAGATGAATAGTGGAGTGCTAGCGAACAGATGAGGGCAGCGTTCGTGCAAACGTTGATGCCAATCTTGGCCCTGCTCATGGAGAGCAAGCTCCAGTGCGCCCCGATCTATGGTTGCAGAATGACAGTTATTGTTTAATTCTTTTGCGGTTTCCGCGCTCATGATGTTGGTGTGCTATTCTAAAAATAGAAGATGGCATGCAGTTCAATAAGACCGTTAATTAGGTTGCTTCGAAAATTCCAGCAGCCCCCATACCTGTTCCAATACACATGGTGACCATGCCATATTTTTTTCTGTGCCTGCGTAATCCGTGCAGCATGGTGGCTGTTCGAATTACACCGGTTGCGCCCAAGGGGTGCCCTAGTGCTATCGCGCCACCCAGTGGGTTGACCTTGGTTGGATCAAGCTTAACCTCTCGTATGACTGCTATGGTTTGTGCGGCAAAGGCTTCATTTAGCTCAATCCAGTCGATGTCGTCTAACTGCAATCCAGTCTGTTGCAGTACAAGTGGAATCGCTTTCTTTGGACCTATGCCCATAATCTCTGGCGGTACACCGGCCACAGCAAAACCAAGAAACTTTCCCATGGGTGTTAGGTTGTAACGTGTTAGTGCTTTTTCACTAACCAGTAGGATCGCACCAGCGCCATCTGACATTTGTGAGCTGTTGCCAGCGGTGACGGATCCATTTTTGGCAAAAATTGCTGCTAGCTTCGCTAATGCATCTAAAGATATATTTGTGCGTGGCCCCTCGTCCTGACTTGCTATGTTTTTATGTAAGCTTACGGTGCGGCGCAACAAGTCCGGAGCATGACTTTGAATTTGGTATGGCGTAATTTCACTTATAAATTCATTTTGTGCAATGGCTTTTAGAGCGCGGCAATGACTTTCAAAAGCAAAAGTATCTTGTGATGCTCGATCTACCTGCCAACGTTGCGCTACTTTTTCTGCGGTCAATCCCATGCCATAAGCAATTGCTATGTTCTCATTATGAGAAAAGATACGTGGGTTTACTGCAATTTTGTTGCCTGTCATGGGAATCATGCTCATGCTCTCTACGCCCGCTGCAATCATTACATCAGCTTCGCCAAGACGAATTCGATCCGCAGCAATTGCTATGGCCTGCAATCCAGAAGAGCAGAATCGGTTGATGGTTAAGCCGGATACGGAGTGAGGCATGCCGGCTAGCAGCAATGCAATTCGTGCTACATTCATACCTTGTTCTGCTTCTGGCATAGCGCATCCGGCAATAACATCGCTAACTGCGGCAGGGTCAAGCGATGGACACTGGCTAAGCACACTTTTTAATACGTGCGCTAACAGGTCGTCTGGCCGGGTGGTATGAAACATGCCGCGCGGCGCTTTTCCTACTGGAGTTCGGGTGGCGGCAACAATGTAGGCTTCTTGAATTTGCTTTGGCATAGGAATACTTTAATTTCGTAATGGTTTGCCGTATTTGAGCATGTGTTCAATGCGTTCTTGAGTTTTATCCATTGCTAACAATTCAATGAAGTTACGTCGCTCAAGATCTAGGAACCATTGCTCATCGACCATGCTGCCGGTATCTATGTCTCCACCACACATCACTTCCGCTACACGGCACCCAATAGCATAATCGTGCTCTGAAATGAAGCCCCCTTCTAGCATGTTAATCATGGATGCCTTAAGGGACGCGATGCCAGTTCTACCTGCCACTGGAATTTGGTATTGCATTAGAGGTGGACGATAGGCCATTCGTGTTAGTGAAAGCGCCTCATTTTTGGCGGCATAGAGCAACTCAAAGTGATTCATAACGATTCGATCTGACACTCTTAGGTAGCCCATCTCTCTGGCAAACTCTGCACTTTGAGACACCTCACCCATGGAAATATTTTGGAAAAAATGGCGGATAAATGGGAAGACGTTACCGCCACCTGCCATTTGTGCTGCACGATGTGCCATTTCCTTGCAGCCCCCTCCGGAGGGCAGTAGCCCAACCCCCGTTTCTACTAGGCCAAAATAACTTTCTAGGGCGGCCACAATACGTGTGCAGTGAATTGATATTTCACATCCACCACCCAGTGCAAGGCCGTCTACTGCCGCTATGGTGGGTACTTGTGCATACTTCAAGCGTTGTGAAACAAGCTGAAATTTAATAATGGTATCTTCGATGTGGGGTGTCTTGCCGGTGGCCGCATTGACGAGCTCACCCAGTCCGCCACCACTTGCTATGGTGTATTTGATGCGCTGCGCCGCACTCTTGAGGTTATTAAATTTATTTTCATTGGGTGGTTGAACTCCTTGCATTAGCTGCAATAAATTTGCCCCTGCAGAGAATGGCGGGCTTGCCTGCCAAATAATTAAGGCGAGCCAGCTTTCTTCTGCTTCGTTCAATGCGCGTAGAATATCGTCTAGCAATTCATTGCTAATGATGTGCATTTTTGTTTTGAAGCTTAGTATGGCGATACCATCTTTTCCTGTGTGCCACATGCGCACATTCTCAGTTTCAAAAATAGTTTCACCGTATTGCACCACCTCTCCCAGTAGTTGCTCAGGAAATTCTTGACGGTTGTATATGGACAAGATTGAGCGTGGTTGATACTCATTGTTGCTAGGAGAGTATGAACCCTGGGGGGTATGGATTTTACTGCGCGTTGGATCGATTGCCCATTGCGGTAGAGGTGTGGAGGACATTGTTTTGCCTGCAGAGATGTCGTCATTCAGCCACCCTAAAACTTTTTGCCAGCCAGCTGCTTGCCATATTTCAAATGGTCCACTATCCCAACCAAAGCCCCAGCGTATTGCGAAATCTAAGTCGCGTGCATTGTTGGCTATGCTCTCCAGGTGCGTAGAGCAGTAGTGAAATGTATCGCGAAATACCGCCCATAGAAATTGGGCCTGAGGCCGTTCGCTGGCGTGCAATGCCGACAGTCTGTCGTCCCAGTTTGGTTTGCGCAAAATTTGCTCTACCGCTGCATCAATTTTTCCATTTGATAAGCGATAATTTTGAGAATCAAGATCAAAAACAAATATCTTGTCGTCAACCTTGCGATACACGCCACATTTTGTTTTTTGTCCTAGCGCCCCATCATTGATTAATTTCTTTAACCAGTCTGGAAGTGAAAAATACATATGCCATGGGTCCTCTGGGAGGCGATCGTGCATGGTATCAACTGCGTGTGAGAATATATCTAGCCCAACTATATCCAGAGTGCGGAATGTGGCACTTTTTGGGCGCCCAATATGGCGGCCGGTTAAGGTGTCTACGATGTCTAAATTTAAGCCCAATCGTCGAGCGTGGTGTAATGTGGCTAGCAGAGAAAATATGCCTATGCGATTGGCGATAAAGTTGGGCGTATCCTTGGCGCGAATTACTCCTTTGCCCAGGGTGGACACCAAGAACTCTTCTAGCTTGTCTAGTATCGCAACGTCAGTATCCACGTGAGATATTAATTCAATCAGGTGCATGTAGCGGGGCGGATTAAAAAAGTGAACTCCGCAAAAACAATGACGTCGCGCCTCTGGGAAAGCCATTGCTAACTCTTTGATGGCCAGGCCGGATGTGTTGCTGGCGAAGATGCAATCTGCGCTGAGATGGGGGGCAAGCTTGCGGTAGAGGTCGGATTTCCAGTCAATGCGCTCGGCAATGGCTTCTATAACTAGATCACAGTCATGCAGCAGCTCGAGATGTTGCTCATAATTGGCCGGTTGAATGTATGCCAATCTAGAGGGTGATACTAGCGGACTGGGCTTTACCTTCCGCAGTGATTTTATTGCCTGAGCTGCATTTTCATTTGGGTCGCCATTCTTGGCAGGCAATTCAAATAGCAGCGCTTCCACATTGGCGTTGACAAAATGCGCGGCAATTTGAGCACCCATCACCCCAGCACCTAATACAGCAACTTTCCGTATAGTTTTCGTGTGAGGCATGTTGATTCCTGGTACCAATAAAGAGGGTGTAGGCTACAGCTGTTGTAAGTGTGACGCAGAGGAAATGTGCGTGCTCAGATCGAACGCACTCATTGTGTGGCTATGTTAGCAAATTTATACGTGTTATAACTTGGTGATACGGTGTTAATGTTTATCGCTCTTAATAAAGAGTTGCTCTATCTCTTTGCTGAAGCGCTCCACTACTGAGTTGCGCTTGATCTTCAGGGTGGGTGTCAAAAGATCACTCTCACTATCCCATGGCTGCTCCAGTAGAAGCACTCTGCGTATCTTAGCGTAACCAGGAAATTCCTGTATCTGGTTTGTGATGCGCTGCAATACATTCTGTTCGATGTCGGTGTTGCTTAGGGATTGCGATATGCTGGTGCGCACCCCGATCTCCTGCATAAATTTGCACCAATTATTTGAATTTATTACTATTAATGCAATCAAATAAGGGCGAGCTTCACCGTATACCATAACCATATCGAATAATTTATCTCGTAAAATTGCTCGCTCCATATCCACCGGAGAGACTTTTTCCCCGTTGGACAGGACGATGATTTCTTTTAGCCTCCCTGTAATGGTGATATATCCCAATTCGTCAATAAGGGCGGTATCGCCGGTATTAAGCCAACCGTCTGTACTTATTGTGGCGTGTGTTGCTTCAGCATTATCCCAGTAGCCCAACATAACATTATCCCCTTTTACTAATAGTACGCCCTGATCATCGATGCGTACCTGAACCCCTGGTATAGGTCGTCCGACACTAGAGGGAATATTGCCAATTAAACTATTGGCACAGACAACCGGACTGGTCTCGGTCATGCCGTAGCCCTGCAAGATGGGTAGGTCGAGTGCAATGAATATTTGTGATATGTCCGGGGGCAATGCGGCCCCACCACATAAAACTAAGCGTAACCTACCCCCAAATGGTGCCATCACTTTGCGCACCACAAAGTGGTTGAGTAGGGGCCATATGCATAAAGATGGATGCCATTTGATACGTTTTTGCCTGTATTCAAAACGATGCCACCCTATGCGGACCGCTAGGTTGAACAGTTTGCGCTGTAGCGACGATACATCTTCTAGCTTGGTGTAAATTTGTTCATAAATACGTTCGAGAGTGCGTGGGACGGACACCAAAACAGTTGGACGAATGATTTTTAAGTCTTCCGCTAATAAATGAATGGAGCGTGCATAAGCAACCGTAACATTAGCCATGACACTGATGTAGTAGCCCATAGTGCGCTCAAAGGTGTGAGACAGAGGTAAAAATGACAGCATCGTGTCCTTCTCGTTGACGGGGCAGGTTAACAAGGCTGCATATGTATCAAATAAAATATTATGATGTGACAGCATCACCCCTTTGGGGCGCCCTGTAGTGCCCGATGTATATATGATCGTAGCCAATCTGCTGCATGCAGGTGTTTGCGTATCAATTAAAGTTGCGTGCGTTGGCAGCCATTCATCTTTGCATAGTAAACGCGCCTCATTGTGTCCAATCAATTTATCCAGACTAATCATGCGATGTATGCATGTGATTTGAGTGCAGATCTGACGCAGACTTTGCCATTGCTCAGCATTTTCAAATAAGAGTACTTTCACGCATGAATTATTGATGATGTAGGCTATACTTTCGGGTCTGTCTGAAGTGTATAGTGGCACCAAAACAAGACCGAGCGACAGTGCGGCTTGATCAAATAATATCCACTCAGGGCAATTGCGTAGCATGACGCCAACACGATCACCACTCGTTAAGTTTTCACGAATCAATGCCGCCTGCCAGCGCGCTACCTGATCATGAGCTTGCGCCCATGTCATAGATAGCCAGCTATTGTTTTTTGAATCAAAATAACGATAAGCGATAGATCTTGGTGTGCGTTTGACGCGCTCAAGAAACAACCCATGTAGGGTGACAGCTTGTGTCGGCGTGATAACGGGGTCAAAATTATTTAACATTTTCATATTTGATGTTATTTAGACGGTGTCCGGTTTTGAAATTAGTTGATCGGGCGTGAAGTCATCTACCATAATGACCCTGAGTCGCAATTCGTAGTCACGCTCTAAAAGTCGAGCCTCTTCAGTGGTTATGAGCCCCTTGCTATGCGCTGCTGTGATGTGTGCGAGTTCATTTGAAATCGTAATTGTATCGACTATGCCCATCGCACTTATTTGCTGTTGTAGTGACTCACATTTTAGAGTGCTGTGTAATGCCGCCTCTAGCGCTCCGACTGGATCAATTTCATCTTTAGGTAGATACATGCCAGCAGTTAAGCGGTCACGTGTGGCGCTTGGATGAAGTAGCAGGGCTGATACTTCACCTCCTAGTTTATCGGATGGTGGCGTCAAGGATTTGCCCAATGGAAAAATAAATGCGCGCAAAAATAGTGCATAGAAACGATTTGGGAAATTATTAAATACGCCATCAAATGCTAGCTGCATATTATGTAGCGCGTCCTGTATTGCCCAATCCAGTAAAGGTAAATCCTCGCTCGGGCGACCGTCATCTTCAAAACGCTTCAGTGTGGCCGAGCATAGGTATAGCTGACTTAGGATGTCACCTAGACGAGCAGATATTTTTTCACATCGCTTAAGATTGCCACCCAGTGTTAGCATAGTCACATCGGCCGTCAATGCAAATGCAGCGGAATAGCGCGTTAGTTGCTGGTAGTAGCGCCGCGTCTTTTTGCCTGCCGGAACGGAAAGGCCGCGTCCATCAGTCAAGCCAAAAAAATAAGCACGAATCGCATTGCTCAGGCTTAAGCCAATGTGCCCAAATAGCGCAATATCAAAATTGCGTACCGCGCGTTCCTCATCACCATCTTTTGCCGCACGTATTTCTTGTAGTACGTAGGGGTGAGAACGGATTGCACCCTGTCCAAAAATTAACAAACTGCGCGTTAAAATGTTCGCACCTTCCACAGTAATGGCGATTGGATTTTGTTGGTGGGCACGCCCTAGGTAGTTGTTGGGCCCCAAGCAGATGCCTTTTCCACCATGTACATCCATGGCATCATTGACAACTTTTCGTGCTCGTTCGGTGCAATGATATTTTGCGATAGCAGAAATAACGGACGGCCTCTCCCCCATATCTAACGCTACTACGGTTAGCATGCGAACCGCATCTGTTGAGTAAGCGTTGCCACCGATTCGTGCCAGGGCCTCCTCTACGCCCTCAAATTTACCGATAGGCAGTTTAAATTGTTTGCGCACACGGCTGTATGCGCCAGATGTTCGTGCGGCCAGTTTAATGCCACCAGTAGCGCTAGCTGGCAAAGAGATTGATCGCCCTGTTGCCAGGCACTCCATTAGCATTCTCCAGCCTTGGCCAATACGACTCACCCCACCAATGATGTATTCCATTGGGATAAAGACATCGTCACCAGAAGTTGGACCATTTTGAAATGCCGAATTAAGTGGAAAATGGCGACGTCCAATCTGTACGCCAGGTGTGCTTGTTGGAATCAGTGCAATCGTGATGCCTAGATTTTCTTTTTGGCCGAGTAAGTGATTCGGGTCGTACAGCTTAAAGGCTAAGCCAAGCAATGTCGCAACTGGCGCTAACGTGATATAGCGCTTATTCCAGGTCACGCGCATTCCAAGTACATTTGATTGACCATTGAATTCACCGTGACATACGATCCCGTAATCAGGGATTGATCCGGCATCCGAGCCGGCGAATGGCCCAGTCAGCGCGAAGCATGGAATGTCCTCTCCATGCGCGAGCCTACGAAGATATTGGTCTTTTTGTTGGGATGTGCCGTAGCGTATAAGTAATTCTGCTGGGCCTAAGGAATTTGGAACCATGACGGTCACAGAAGCGGTAATGCTGCGTGAGGAAATTTTTGTTATTACGGCTGAGTGCGCACATGCAGAAAATCCTAGCCCACCGTGCTCTTTCGGAATAATCATACCTAAAAAGCCATTTTTTTTAATGTATTCCCATATCACCAATGGCAAATCGTAGCGCACATGAGTGATGTCCCAGTCATCCAGCATGGCACACAGAGATTCGGTTTCATTGTCGAGAAATGATTGCTCAGCCGCGTTAAGTGTCGCCTTGGGGTAACACAAGAGCTTTTGCCAGTTTGGGTGACCACTAAAAAGGTCGCCGTCCCACCAAACCGTACCGGCATCAAGCGCATCCTGCTCTGTTTGCGAGATATGGGGGAGTGTTTGACGAAATTTTTTTAAAATTAAGCGAGTTACAAGTGAGCGACGTAGGCGTGGAATACACGCAATTGCAGCAATTGGGATCAGCAAGATAGTGATTGCCTGGAATAGGCTTGAAGATACCCTGCCTTGGATGAGCGCAATGCAAATAAAGATTGTCAGCGTCAATAGCCATCCCCATACAGAGGACCGAAGGAGTGCCAAGAAAATTATTGCGGTCAGCATGGCAAGCACAGTCAATATTGCCATTGAGCACCCCCTATGTTATTTGAATGTGGATCTATTAAATCCTGAATTACCTATTTCGGCAAATGTGGATGCGAAACGCATACCATTGGTAAATGACGAGGCTCGCACTTAAATCGTTGGCAAGGTTTGTTAAAGTGGTACTGACAGGTGTTGATGGTGTTTGACGAGTTATCCAATACTTTGCTACAATTCACCTCTGACGCGGGGTGGAGCAGTCTGGCAGCTCGTCGGGCTCATA
>DKNB01000052.1:0-7801 GCA_002470125.1 Gallionellales bacterium UBA7399
TCTGCTTCTTCTGTTTCTCGTCGGCCTCTTGCCGCTTTTGTCGCTCGTCGATCTCGGCCTTCTTTAGGTTGGCAAGATCATTACGCATCTTGGTGGCAAGGTTGGCTCTCTCAACACGAACTCGCTCGGCCTCAGCCACGACCTTTTGTGCTTCAATTTTACTCTGTTTTTTTTGTTCGGCTTGCTGCTGCGGTGTCTCAACCGGCGCTGGAGGCGGGTCCATGTTGGGCAAACTCTCCCAGATGTCCACCACCATCCCCTGTGGGGGCTGTGCGCGCCAGCTCACCCCAAAATACAGCAGCATAAAAAATGCACAGTGAACAGCCAGCGCCAATGCCCCAGCACGTAGCCTGTAGGTTTTGGCATGCACGATCGCGCTCATCGCCCCTTGGTTTGTGCCAACAGGCCGATCTTTTTGATCTGTTGTTGCTGCAGCAGATCCATGACGCTAATCACCTCCTCGTAGCGCACACTTTTGTCGGCCGAGATTACCACTGGCTGATCGGCATTCCGCGTCTGCCTGTCCTTGATAAATTTAATCAACTGCTCACGCGTGAGGCTGCGCTCCTGGTCGCCCTGGCTTCGATCGTTTAGCGCCAACGACGAGTCTTTTCTGATGATCACCTCTAGGGGCGCGATGGAGGGTGTCAGCGCCTTGCCCACGCTAGGCAGATCGATCTGGCCTGGGTTCATCAGGGGTGCTGTAATCATAAATATCACCAGCAACACCAACATTACGTCTATGTAAGGCACGACGTTGATGTCACTCATCGGACGCATGTTGGAGCGGCGTTGAATCATGTCTGACGCTGCAATATGTTGGAGAATTCTTCCATAAATATTTCAAAGCGCGAGGCGAGACGCACAATGTCATGCGAGTACCGGTTGTAAGCAACCACGGCAGGAATGGCCGCGAACAGCCCCATCGCGGTCGCTATCAACGCCTCGGCTATGCCTGGCGCAACGTGCGCCAGGGTGGCTTGGCCAACATTGGCCAGGCCACGAAACGCATTCATGATGCCCCACACCGTACCAAATAGTCCAACGTAGGGGCTCACGGAACCCACGGTGGCCAGAAATGCCAGGTGCGACTCAAGGCTGTCCATCTCACGCTGGTAGGTGGCGCGCATGGCGCGACGTGTGCCATCCATTACGGCACTGCTGTCCATGCTGTGCCTCTTCTTAAGCATAAGGAACTCAGTAAAGCCGGCAGAAAATATTCTGCCCATGCTGCCAGAGTCGCCACGCATCACAGAAATATTCTGGTGCAATCTATTAAGATCCGCGTCCTTCCAAAATGCCTCTTCGAACTCCTCGCTTCGCTGCACTGCCTGCCTAACAGCAAACATCTTAAGAAAGATAAACCACCACGACATCAACGAAACCAAGAGCAGCAGGCCCATCACCAGCTGAACAAGTACGCTAGCGTTTTGAATTAGGTGGATAAATGACAGGTCCTTTGTTACGTCTGGGACCGCTATATTGAGTGGCATCTTTATTGACCTCTTAGGTTGTCCATTTTTCTCGTAAATGCTGGGGCACGCTTACCGGCTTAAATCCATCCACCGTCACGCACACCAGGCAAACTTCTGCATCAACCAACACGTCCTTATCTCGCAACACCCTCTGAGACAAAACCACGCTGCTGCGTCTAACATCCTTCAGTTGAGCGCTCACAGAAAGCAGGTCGTCGAGTATGGCGGGCTTAAGGTAGTCCATCCTTAGCGAGCGGACCACAAAAACCACGCCGAACTCGCGCATCAAGCCAGCATTACTGTAACCACAGCACTCACGTAACCACTCGGTCCGTGCGCGCTCTAAAAAATTTACATAGTTAGCATGGTATACCACCCCGCCGGAGTCGGTGTCCTGAAAGTACACCCTTACCGGCAGTGTAAATACTGAATTTTGGATCGAATTAGACACGTTATTCAATAAAATCTGTATGTTGTAGCAAATTTAATTCAGCGCATCCGTTCGCCGTGTTCGCACAGTCAGCCGCGTACTTATTATATCCAAAGCGCACGGGCTCGACCCGCAGCTTTCTGGTATGTATCACTACTGATCTGTCTCCCACAGGTCCTTGCTATTGGTATCGCGTGGCTGCGTCATTCCAAAGTGCTTGTAGGCGTTGATCGTCGCGACCCGTCCGCGCGATGTGCGCTGCAGGTAGCCCTGCTGGATTAAATAGGGCTCCAATACATCCTCTATGGTGTCGCGCTCCTCGCCGATAGCCGCGGCCAGATTATCTACACCCACCGGCCCTCCAGAAAATTTTTCAATAACTGTTAGCAATAACTTTCTGTCCATCACATCCAGTCCCATTGCGTCGACATCCAGCATAACCAATGCGGCATCTGCCACCTGGTGCGTAACTTCGCCGTGCGCCCTAACCTCAGCAAAATCGCGCACACGCCGCAACAGCCGATTGGCAATGCGTGGTGTTCCCCGTGAGCGTTTCGCAATCTCCAGTGCGCCGTCAAGTGAGATGGGTAGGTCCAGCAGGCAGGCGGAGCGCGTCACGATGCGCTGCAACTCGGTGGTCGTGTAAAACTCCAGCCTCGCCACAATGCCGAAACGGTCACGCAATGGATTGGTTAACATGCCCGCACGAGTGGTCGCCCCCACCAAGGTAAACGGTGGCAAATCTAGCTTCACAGAGCGTGCCGCGGGGCCCTCGCCAATCATAATGTCAATCTGGTAGTCCTCCAGCGCGGGGTACAGAATCTCCTCGACCACCGGTGACAGGCGGTGTATTTCATCAATGAAGAGTACGTCGTTCGGCTCGAGATTGGTTAACAAGGCGGCCAAGTCGCCGGCACGCTCCAAGACCGGTCCGGAAGTGTGTCTCAAATTGACACCCATCTCACGCGCAATAATATGCGCCAGCGTCGTCTTCCCAAGCCCTGGCGGACCAAACAGCAAGACATGATCTAGCGGCTCACTGCGCTTGCGTGCCGCCTCTATAAATATCTCCAGCTGTCCGCGTATTTTTTCTTGGCCGATATACTCGTCTAGATTTTTTGGGCGCAGGGCGCGCTCCTGCATCTCTTCCTGCAGTGAGATCGACGCGGAGGAGGCGGCGCGACCGATTGATGTGATGTTATCGTTTTGAATCATGCCTTAGATAGTAGCTTCAGTGCCTGACGAATGCCGTCCGCCACGTCGATGCCCGCGGGCAGCTGTTTGACCGCCCAATCAGCCTCTTTCCTGCTGTAACCGAGCGCCAAGAGTGCGTTGGTAATGTCGTCCCCCTGTGGAATTGTAACGTCCCCTGCGTCACCAGACGCGGATGCGATGAACTTATCCTGCAGCTCCAGCAGGAGACGCTCGGCCGTCTTTTTTCCTACCCCAGGAATACAAATCAGTCGTGCCACCTCCTTGCTCGACACGGCACTAACAAGGTCACTTAAGCTTAGACCAGATAAAACTGACAGGGCCATTTTTGGCCCCACCCCACTAATCTTTAGCAGGTGGCGAAATGCCACACGCTCACCCTCAGAGGCGAAACCGTATAACAGGTGGGCATCCTCACGCACAATAAGTTGGGTGTACAGCACAACGCGCTCGTGCAGGGCTGGCAGATTGTAGAAGGTGCTCATGGGGACGCTTAGCTCGTACCCCACGCCCTGCACATCCAGCAAAATTTGTGGTGGATTTTTTTCCAACAGGCTGCCTGTCAAACGCCCTATCATGATCTACGTGTCACCTTATCTGGTTAGTACTAAAACAGTCGAGCCAAATCTCGTCTACTCTCTTTGAGTGGGCGACCCCCGTGCCTATCAAACCAGTCTACCGTTTCGCATACGCAAGCCCTTGGTGGGTAGCAGGCCCAATCCCATTCCGGCGTGTGCATGACAAATTGCGCAGGCGAGGGCGTCTGCTGCATCCGAGCTGGGGGGGCCAGACAGCTCCAACAATCGCTGCACCATATCCTGTACCTGCTCCTTCTTTGCGTGACCATTGCCGACCACCGACTGCTTAACTTGTAGCGCAGTGTACTCGGCAACCGGCAAGCCACCCAGTACCGCAGCACAAATTGCTGCGCCACGAGCCTGTCCGAGCAGCAGAGTAGACTGTGGGTTGGCATTAACAAACACCTTCTCTACCGCCACCAGTTGCGGTTTGTGCAGTGCGATCACCTCGATCAGCGAGTCCAGGATGGCCTTTAAGCGCCCTGGCAACTCGCCCGTTGGAACCTTTATGCAGCCACTGGAAACATACAGGAGTTTTTGCCCCACCTTGTCTAGCACACCAAACCCGGTAACACGAAGGCCGGGATCTATGCCCAAGATGCGTACCGCAGAGGATTGGCTCATCGGTGTGTGAATGAGCCTTCCCTGCCTCCTGCTCGACCCATTCCGTCCGTACTCATTCTGCGATCACGGCCGTGGTGTAAACTTCCTGCACATCGTCAAGATTTTCTAATGCGTCCAGCAGCTTCTGCATGCTCACCGCAGCGTCACCGGTAAACACGACCTCGGCGACAGGCTTCATGGTGACCTCGGCCATCCCCGACTTAAAGCCGGCGGCCTCTAGGCGCTGCTTCACCTCAACAAAGTCGCTGGGGGCGGTTATGATTTCGATGCTACCGTCATCGTTGACCACCACGTCCTCGGCCCCCGCATCCAGGGCTACCTCCATCAGGGCGTCCTCATCGACATCCGGCGCAAAAATCAGTTGTCCGCAATGCTTAAACAGAAACGACACGGATCCATCCGTACCAAGATTCCCGCCATGCTTGGTGAAGGCGTGCCGCACATCGGCAACGGTGCGCGTCTTGTTGTCCGTCAAACAATTCACCATCACCGCTGCGCCATTAATGCCGTAACCCTCATAGCGCAGCTCTATATAATCAACGCCCTCCAGCTCACCGCTGCCACGCTTAATGGCGCGCTCCACATTATCTTTCGGCATGTTTTGGTCGTAGGCCTTCTCCACCGCCAAGCGTAGGCGCGGATTAATTGCTGGATCGCTGTCACCTAACCTGGCGGCGACAGTAATCTCTTTAATGAGGCGAGTAAATATCTTGCCACGCCTTTCGTCTTGACGGCCTTTGCGATGCTGAATATTTGCCCATTTGCTATGACCTGCCATGACATCCTCTCCGTTAATTCACCCAGCCCGGGCACCCCATTAAATTTAATCCGGCGGGCGACAGTCGGCACCACCATCCCGTGGTTTAGTGTAGCGCACCTTGTTCTCAAATAACACCTTCGGCCTGCTTTATCTTTTATCGCCTGGGGCGTTGATGTGCGGCACGGGGGTCACTCAAAAGACACTCCAGATTTTTTACATGGATTTAGGCGTTGGGCAATGGCACGCCTGAAATAATAAAGCCCAGCATGGCCGGGCCTGTGTATCCTTTTGTCGCACCTGAAGCCACGGCGTGATTACACATTAAAGCGAAAATGCATCACATCGCCATCCTGCACCAAATAGTCCTTGCCCTCTAGTCGCATCTTGCCGCTCTCCTTGGAGCCCGCCTCGCCCTTGCAGGCAATAAAATCTTCGTAACTGATCACTTCTGCGCGAATAAAGCCATGCTCAAAGTCATTGTGAATAACACCCGCAGCCTGCGGTGCGGTATCGTTCACATGGATGGTCCAGGCGCGCACCTCCTTCACCCCTGCCGTAAAGTAAGTCTGCAGGCCCAGAAGCTTGTACGCCACACGAATTACCCTATTTAGGCCTGGCTCTGTCAGGCCTACATCGGCCAAGAACTCTTTCTTGTCCTCATCCGAAAGCTCAGAAATCTCAGACTCCAGTGCCGCGCAAACCGCCACAACCGGGGCACCCTCAAGCGCGGCAAACTCCTCAAGGCGCGTCAGCAGCGGGTTGTCCTTGAAGCCGTCCTCTGCCACGTTAGCGACATACATGGCGGGCTTGATCGTGAGCAGGCACAGCGGCTTCAGCAGGGCGACTTGTGTCGCATCCAGCCTCATAATGCGTGCGGGCTTTCCTTCGTTTAGGTGTGCGGCAACCTGATCCAGCAGCTCGCCAAACTTGGCGGCCCCTTTGTCGCCAGACCGAGCGAGCTTAGAGTTACGCAACTGCGCCTTCTCTATTGTCGCCATATCTGCCAGCGCCAGCTCCGTTACGATTGTCTCGACGTCAGAGATTGGGTCGACCTTGCCAGCCACGTGGATGACGTTGTCGTCCTCGAAGCAGCGCACCACGTTCAGGATGCCATCGGTCTCACGAATATTGGCAAGAAACTTATTCCCAAGGCCCTCGCCTTTGGAGGCGCCGGCTACCAGCCCAGCAATGTCAACAAACTCTGTAATGGCGTGCTGCATCTTTTGTGGCTTCACAATGTCGGCCAGCGCTTGCATTCGCGCATCCGGAACCTCCACGATGCCTACGTTGGGCTCGATGGTGCAGAAGGGATAATTCTCTGCCGCAATACCCGCCTTAGTTAAGGCATTAAATAGGGTGGACTTTCCCACGTTTGGTAGACCAACAATACCGCATTTCAAGCTCATGAACTTTCCCTAAAATTAATTCTTGTGCAGCCCCAGCATTGCCGCTTCCATTTCGCCATTAACAATCATATGTGTTGCATCCAATGAGCGCTGCATGGCGCGCTCAATTAGCTCCGCCTCCTCACGCGGTGGTGAGCTTAGTACATAATCAACTACGTCCGCACGATCTCCGGGGTGCCCTATGCCAATACGCATTCGCCAAAAATCACGCGTCCCCAGACATGCAAAAATATCCTTCAGGCCGTTGTGTCCGCCATGGCCGCCGCCGAGCTTGAGCTTGATCCTGCCCGGCAACAAGTCAAGCTCATCGTGCACCACCAACACATGCCGGGGCTCTATCTTGTAGAACTGCGTCAACGCGCTCAACGCGCGCCCACTGATATTCATAAATGTTTGCGGCTTCAACAAAAAAAGTTCACGGTCGTGCGCCCGTCCGCAGGCGAGTAGGCCATGAAATCTGCTCTCCTCTCTAAAGGTGAAGGAGTGCGTGCGTGCGAACGCGTCTACCCACCAGAACCCGGCATTGTGTCTGGTAGAGTCATACTTGTGACCTGGATTACCCAGCCCGACAATTAACTTGATCTCGTTCATTCGCCAGTTCGCATCCCACGTAAAACCCACCCACAACATGCGAAAAACCCGCCACACTCCCTGTGGTGCGTGGCGGGTTCTTCATCACACGGCCTGCGTTACTTAGATTTCGCCTCTGGCTTTGCGTCAGTAGCGGTTGTGGCAGCAGCGGCCGTGGTGGCAGCGGACTCAGCCGTCGCCAATGCCTCAGCCTCTACCGCACCGCGAGGTACCTGCACGGTGGCCACCACAGCGTTTCCAATGTGACTGCCCGCCGCCTCTACGCCACTAGGCAACTTCAGATCGGACACATGTATGGAGTGACTGAGTGACAGGCTAACAAGGTCCACCTCAATAAATGTAGGCAAATCAGCCGGTAGGCAGGCAATATTTAGGTCGTTCATTACGTGAGAGACAACCCCACCGCTCAGCTTCACACCCGGGGATGTGTCCGCATTAATAAAGTGTAGCGGCACCTTCATGTGAATCTTCTGGTCAGCCACAACGCGCTGGAAATCCAGGTGTTGCACCTGCGCCCGGAAGGGGTGCATGTTGACCGCGCGCAGCAGAACCTGTTGCTTTTTACCATCGAGGTCGAGGCTGAGGATGGAGGCGTGGAAAGCCTCCTTGCGCAACTGGTGCCAGACCTTCTCGTGCTCGATTTCGATGGCGACGGGCTCATCCTTGCCGCCATAAATCACACCGGGAACAAAACCCGAGGTGCGCAGACGGCGGCTCGCACCCGT
>DKNB01000052.1:7890-8110 GCA_002470125.1 Gallionellales bacterium UBA7399
CTGATGCGCAAAATTGTTTCAGCCAGCAGGCCGGCCACCGACAGCACGCGTATCTTCTTGCTCGCCGCCGCCTCGGGGCTCAGCGGAATGCTGTTGGTCACAACCAACTCATCGAGCGCCGAATCCTCGATGCGCGCCACCGCCCCGCCCGAGAGCACGGGGTGCGTGCAATAGGCCAGTACGCGAATCGCGCCCCGCGCCTTGAGCGCCTCGGCCGCCT
>DKNB01000070.1 GCA_002470125.1 Gallionellales bacterium UBA7399
GGCGGCATCCATGCCAACAACACCTATCCAGCTGAGTTTATTTATGAAAATTTGATGGTAGAGGCCAACGTCATCCACGAGGCATGGCGTGCCAGAATTAAAAAACTTTTATTTTTGGGGTCTAGTTGTATATACCCAAAGCTTGCCCCGCAGCCCATGCGAGAGGATGCCCTGCTCACTGGTCCGTTAGAGCCCACAAACGAGCCGTACGCCATTGCAAAAATAGCAGGCATCAAGCTTTGCGAAAGCTACAACCGTCAGTATGGGCAGAGTCATGGGGTCGACTACCGTTGCGTGATGCCCACCAATCTCTACGGCCCAGGTGACAACTATCACCCGGAAAATTCTCACGTTATTCCCGCATTGATTCGCCGTTTTCATGAAGCAAAGATTGTCAGCGCACCAACCGTTACGGTTTGGGGTGACGGCACGGCATGTCGTGAATTTCTTTATGTGGATGACATGGCTGAAGCCAGTGTGCACGTAATGAATTTGGACAAAGAAGTCTATCGAGCACACACACAACCTATGCAAAGCTTGATTAACGTGGGTTGCGGTAAAGACATCACCATCCGGCAGTTGGCAGAATTGGTTGGTCAGGCTGTTGGTTATCAAGGTAAAATCGAGTTTGATGCTACCAGGCCCAATGGCACGCCACGAAAGCTTATGGATAGTGGTCGACTAAACGCGCTAGGCTGGCAGGCGAGAGTACACATGAAGCAAGGCCTGGTCGCCGCCTACGAAGACTTCATGAGTGGAGACACCTTGACGCCTAGGTGATAAAAATATTCGGGAATGCTCACTATGACCACACCACAAAAAGTCGCTCTTATTACTGGCATTACTGGACAAGATGGTTCATATCTTGCTGAATTTTTGCTTAATAAGGGGTACATCGTTCATGGTATTAAGCGGCGCTCTAGCTCATTCAATACCCAGCGAGTCGATCACATCTATCAGGATCCACACATCCAGAATGCCCACTTCAAGTTACATTACGGCGACCTAACGGATGGTAGTAATTTGGTGCGCATCGTGCAGGAAATTCAGCCCGATGAAATCTATAATCTTGGCGCGCAAAGTCATGTAGCTGTTAGCTTTGAAAGCCCAGAATACACTGCGGATGTTGACGGCATGGGTACCTTGCGCCTCCTGGAGGCTATTCGCATCTTGGGCCTAGAAAAGAAAACACGTTTTTACCAGGCCAGCACCAGCGAGCTTTATGGCTTGGTGCAGGAGACACCGCAGAAAGAGACCACCCCATTTTATCCACGCAGCCCCTATGCGGTAGCCAAGATGTACGCCTACTGGATAACGGTCAACTATCGTGAGGCTTACGGTATATACGCTTGCAATGGCATCCTGTTTAATCATGAAAGCCCGCGTCGAGGTGAGACTTTCGTTACTCGTAAGATAACCCGTGGCTTGGCTAATATCAGCCAAGGTTTAGAGGACTGTCTTTATATGGGGAACTTGGACGCTTTGCGTGACTGGGGTCACGCCAAAGATTACGTGCGCATGCAATGGATGATGCTGCAACAAAATGCACCGGAAGACTTTGTTATCGCCACTGGCGTTCAATACAGCGTGCGCCAGTTTTTAGAAAAAACCGCTACCGTCCTGGGTATTAAACTTCGCTGGAATGGCCAGGGTGTCAACGAGGTTGGTTACTGGGATGACCGACCTATCGTTCGCGTAGATCCACGCTACTTTCGTCCTACCGAAGTCGAGACCCTTCTGGGTGACCCGACAAAGGCCAAAGAGAAACTCGGCTGGACGCCTGAAATAACCTTGGACGAGATGGTGGCCGAGATGGTGGCGTTCGACTTAGCGGATGCCAAAAAAAATGTGCTACTCAAGAAGCATGGTTACGACGTCTCGTTCGGCATTGAATAACTGGCCGCTGTAGATGGCCCACAAAGATACACTCTCTGTTCTAGTTACCGGCGCAACAGGATTCGTGGGTGCCGCTCTGGTCGCCAGACTGGCACTAGACGGCCTGGCTGTTCGTGCGGTTGTGCGCAATAAGGTTTCACCCACCACTGCAAAGATCGATGTGGTTCGTGTAAGTGAGCTAAGCGCTGAGACTGATTGGAGTGATGCTCTAGCAAATATGGATGCGGTAATCCACCTCGCTGCTCGTGTGCATGTAATGACAGACACGGCAAATGATCCCCTGACCGAGTATCGGCGTGTAAATGTAGAGGGCACGCTGAATTTGGCCAATCAAGCAGCGGCAGCAGGAATTAAACGCTTTATCTTTATGAGTTCAATTAAGGTTAATGGCGAGAAAACGGTATTGAATCCATTCCTGGCCGATGACGCACCTGATCCACAAGATCCCTACGGTATAAGCAAGTACGAGGCTGAGCAGGGTCTACTAAGACTGGCAGCGGAGACTGGCATGGAGGTCACAATTATTCGATCCCCGCTAGTCTACGGGCCCGGCGTGAAGGCTAATTTTTTGAGCATGATGCGCTGGCTAAATCGTGGCATTCCCTTGCCTTTTGGTGCTATTCAAAATAAACGCAGCTTGGTGGCGATAGATAATTTAATTGATTTAATTGCAATCTGCATTCATCACCCAGCGGCAGCAAATCAAATATTTTTAGTTTCAGATGATGAGGATCTATCCACTACGGAGTTGTTGTGTCGTATGGGGCATGCCTTGGATAGGCCGGCACGACTCATTCGACTCCCGGCCGCCGCCATCAAGGTGGGGGCAGCATTACTGGGTCGTCATAATTTGGCACAGAGGCTTTGCGGGTCTTTGCAGGTAGATATTAAGAAGACCAAAGAGCTGTTGGGGTGGAGCCCCCCGATCAATGTGGAAGAGGGGTTGCGTCGTACCGTTGCTGGGTTGCATTCAAGTTGGTAATGCACTTGAACAACCTGGGGCTAGGTATAAAGCTCAAGCTTTCTCAGATTTTTTTAGTTGATAACTCGCCACCCACTCATTTGCTCGTCGTACGGCCTCCTCGATCGCCGAGGCCGTCAAGTATGGTTCCGTTGTCTCTAGCCCTTCTTTTGCGTGCTGGTCACCATCCACACTTGCTATGCTAAACCACTTGTACGCCTCTATAAAATCCTGAGTAACGGTGTTGTCTGGTGTGTATGCTGGCCCCAGGTTTAGCTGCGCTACCTTAAATTGTGCTGCCACATCACCCTGTTCCGCAGCGTTTCTAAACCAAAATAAAGATTGCTGATAGTCTCGAGGAACGCCATCGCCATTCGCGTACATATACCCTAGTGTGTATTGTGCTTCCGCATCCCCTTGCTCTGCGGCCTTGCGAAACCAAAAGGCAGCCTTCTCATCATCCTGGGCAACGCCTCGGCCCTGCTCGTACATTAACCCTAGGTTGTTTTGTGCCAACGCGGATCCCTGTTCTGCAGCTTTGTGCCACCAGGACACCGCTTGCTGCTCGTCCTTGGCTATGCCCAGACCCCCTTCGTGCATGAGCCCCAGATAGAATTGGGCCTCCATGTGCCCCTGTGCTGCTAGGGTATTAAATAACTCCGCTGCCTTAACGTAGTCGTTATTGGCAACAAAATTCATGCCCTCCTTAAAGGAGCTGGCTAAATCTGACTGTGCTGGCGCTACCATGACATGCTCACTCTAATTTCTTGTTTCATTACGTTAATTTTCCTTTTATGGTACGCGTTAATTTTATTCAATAGCCGTGCCACCACCATGTGGCGTGTCATTGTATCGGTCTATCCGCAAGACTGAACTACTTACATCGTCTATGCTCTGAGCGAGACATTATAAAACATAAGGTGTCAGAGAGGAGTTACTGTTTGAGTTGGCTGGCAGCTTGGGTTACAATGTGCGCCCTACTTATTCGGCAGTAAATGAATCGGTAGAAAATAACACACTCGTTCATGTTGGGGTGCCTGAAAATGGTCGATTTGACGAGTGGAAGACTTAACCCTTAACACGTGGAGTAATCATGGCAGTCATAATGCGTCAAATGCTAGAGGCGGGTGTTCATTTCGGACATCAAACTCGTTTTTGGAATCCAAAGATGGCTCCGTTTATCTTTGGCCATCGTAATAAAATTCACATCATCAACCTAGAAAAAACCGTTGTTATGTACAACGATGCGTTAAAGTTTGCACGCAAACTTTCCGCAAACAAGGGCAAAATATTATTTGTTGCAACAAAGCGTCAAGCCCGTCAAATAATCAAGGAGGAGGCCATTCGATGCGACAGCCCCTTCGTGGATCACCGTTGGCTGGGCGGCATGTTGACCAACTTCAAAACAGTGCAACAGTCTATTAAACGCCTGCATGAGCTGGAAGCTATGATGCTGGACGTTGTTGCTATGGAAAAGATTTCCAAAAAAGAAAGCTTAATGATGCAACGTGAGCTCGAGAAGCTCGATCGTAGCCTGGGTGGCATTAAGAATATGCAAGGCCTGCCCACTGCAATTTTTGTGATTGATGTTGGTTACCAAAAAGGCGCTATTGTGGAGGCGCAAAAGCTAGGCATTCCGGTGATTGGTGTGGTGGATACTAATCATACCCCGCTGGGCGTGGACTATGTTATTCCGGGTAACGACGACTCCAGTCAGGCGATACGCCTGTATGCACGTGGGATGGCAGATGCAATTCTGGAGGGTCGCGAGAAGGCGCTCAATGAAATTGTTGCCCAAGCAGAGGATCAGGCGACGTAAGAGTATTCTGTTTTGTTAAAAGGGGCGAAAGCCCCTTTTTTTTAGATTATGTTTTGAGGGGATTAAAAATGGCGGAAATTACCGCAGGCATGGTAAAGAATCTGCGCGAGGCAACCGGCCTTGGCATGATGGATTGCAAGAAAGCACTAGTTGAAACAGATGGCGACTTTCAGGCAGCTGAAGAGTTATTGCGTATCAAGAGTGGTGCCAAGGCCAGCAAAGCCGCTTCACGCGTGGCTGCAGAGGGCCTGGTTAGCGCTTTTATTAGCGCTGACGGTAAAATTGGGGCGCTAGTTGAGGTGAACTGTGAAACCGATTTCATGGCCAAGAATGATGGATTTATTACATTCGCCGGCAACGTAGCGCAGGCTATCGCGCAAAGCAACCCAAGTGATGTTGCCGCTCTGTCATCGGCCGCCCTGGCAGAGGGTGGCAGTGTGGAAGACGTGCGAAAAGCGTTGATCATGAAGTTGGGTGAAAATATTAGCGTGCGACGTTTCGTGCGATACAGCACGCAGGGCAAGGTGGTCGCTTATTTGCATGGTAGTCGGATCGGTGTACTGTTAGATATTAATGGCGGCAACGACACTCTGGGCAAAGACTTGGCGATGCATATCGCTGCGAGTAAGCCAATTTGCGTTTCAAAAGAGCAGGTTTCTCAGGAGCTGCTTGATACTGAACGCAAGGTATATACGGCACAAGCTGCGGAGAGCGGAAAGCCTGCCAACATTGTTGAGAAGATGGTGGATGGACGTATTGCCAAGTACTTGGCAGAGGTAACCCTGTTGGGGCAGCCTTTTGTAAAGGATCCGGATACTACGGTAGAAAAGTTATTGTCCACTCATGGTGCGCAGGTCAACGCGTTTACAATGTTTGTAGTGGGCGAGGGGATCGAGAAGGTGGTGGTTGATTACGCTGCAGAAGTTGCTGCCGCAGCGAAAGTCTAGACAGATGTCAGTCGCCCCAGCGTATAAACGTATTTTGCTTAAGCTGTCAGGGGAAGCCCTGATGGGTGATGATAGCTATGGTATCAATCGTGCGGTGATTGAGCGCATTGTCAGAGAGATTGGCGAGATAGTCGCGCTGGGTGTGCAGGTGGCGATTGTTATCGGTGGCGGTAATATCTTTCGTGGGGTTGCCCCAGCCGCTGCCGGCATGGATCGCGCTACCGCTGATTATATGGGAATGCTGGCTACCGTAATGAATGGAATGGCCTTGCAGGACGCCAT
>DKNB01000071.1 GCA_002470125.1 Gallionellales bacterium UBA7399
TGATCCGCACGCAAGCGCCATAGGTGTGCGAGGGCTGTGGAGATCTCTTGGTCTGTTTTGCCAGCCTGAATGAGGGCGCGCAGGTCGTGACCGCTCTCGGCAAAGAGGCAGGTGTAGAGCTTGCCTTCGGTGGACAGGCGGGCGCGGACGCACTCATGACAGAATGTCTTGGTGATGCTTGAGATGACCCCGATTTCTCCGCCACCGTCTTTGTAGCGCCAGCGTTCAGCCGTCTCGCCGGTGTAGTTGGGCTCGACCTCCTCGAGGGGCATGGATTCGGAGATACGTCGTACCACCTCGGCGGACGGGATGACCTCGTTCATCTCCCACTGGTTGGAGGAGCCGACGTCCATGTACTCGATAAACCGCAGGATAAAGGGGGAGCCCTTGAAGTGGCGTGCCATGGGCAGTATCTCCTGGTCGTTCATGCCTTTCTTGACGACCATGTTGATCTTGATCGGACCTAAGCCCACCGAGTGCGCGATGTCTAGGCTGTGCAGGACATCGGATACCGGGAAGTCCACGCCGTTCATGCGCTTAAAGGTGGCGTCGTCCAGTGAGTCTAATGAGACCGTCACGCGGTTAAGTCCTGCATCTTTGAGTGCCTGAGCTTTTCTGCCGAGCAGCACGCCGTTGGTGGTGAGGGTTAGGTCTAGGCTCTTGTTGTCGTAGGTTTTGAGTTGCGCGAGCATCTCGATTAGATTTTCGACCTGCTTACGCAGCAGTGGCTCGCCACCGGTTAGGCGGATCTTGGTCACGCCGTGCGCAATGAAAATTTTTGCAACGCGAGTGATTTCCTCGAAGGTCATCATCGAGGAGCGCGGCATAAAGACGTGGTCTTTGCCGAAGGACTCGATAGGCATGCAGTACACGCATCGGAAGTTACAGCGATCCGTGAGTGAGATTCGTAGGTCTTGCAGGGGGCGCCCGAACGCATCACCGATGAGGCCGTTGGGTTCTTCCATTAGGGTGGGAATGGTGGGTACTGACTTGGCGTGGCGGTAGTCCACGATAGGAATTATTTTCTTGGGCATGGCATCAGGCCTAGTTATAGCTAGGCACGGTATTCGTTAGGTTGTCATGGGCTCTGGCCTGCGCTCAAGTGATCGTTTGTGTGACACGTCATGGTGAGCGTGAAGCTGGAGCCTGGCTTGTCATAGTGCACTGCCTCGGCTTAAATTTAAAAGTAAGGGGTTTTTGAATCCACCCCTTTCACCCTCTCAGGATGACTGGTGACCTTACCCCTGAGAGGGTACACGATTGCAGGCGTTGAGCGCAATGGAAATATAACCCTGTTAACTATATGAGTAATTTACCAATAGCACCCGAAAGGCCGGATCGAAGTCTTGTTGGGTTGATCGGCACCTTGAACTGCGCATGCGTTTTTTAGGCGTAGCGTGAGTCTTTCACGGCACCCGTGGGGTCAATGGGGACGGGAGCCTCACCGTTGCGTACCAATCTTACTCGACCGCTGTCCCCCTTTTGATAGTAGTCCACCTTGCCGTCATAGAAGCTCACGCCCCAAGCGAAGGAGGAGTTATCGGTTGCGGGCTCGGTTGACCAAAAGTGTGCGGCGTGGGTGGGCCACTTCATAGGAAACGCAGTGGTGTCGATGGTCGGATTCCTAACACTCTTGTCGGCGATGCTGGCAAGCTCGTTGGCGAACGGCAGGCGCCAAGGTAATCCTGTCGACATGGCGGCGTGCTTAGTTAATTCCAGCGCCTGGTCCCAGGTGTAGCCCTCGGCGAGTCCTGTGCAACCTGAAGCGCCGGTCGTCGTGCCCTCAGGGCAACGTCGCCAGATACGACCGGTCTTGTGGTCGACAACCTCGGTGCCCTCTGCTGAGACCTCGAACCTGGGAGGAATATTGGTATCAGTGTTACTTGAGTCAATTGGGGAGTTATCTGAGGGTGATGGGGTGGTCGTGGTCATATATTCAAGGTCTTTTGGGTTAAATTGGTTGAAAAAATCAAAATAAAGGGTAATTATTTTAATAAGTATTTAATTATCAATGTGTTACTTTTGTGCGCCAGGATCGGGCGGCGCGTAGCAATAAGTCCTGCACCAAAATGAAGCCGTCACCCTGGCGGCCTGGATCCTATCAAGCTCTAAAATATAATAGTGTTGATTATAAATGATATTTATTAAAAATAGGGGTATATTTAGATACGTTGTGTGACCAAATCAATTGGTTTGCCAAGGTGTCTAGATTGGGCACTGTGGGCGGCGGACTTTGAGGTGAGGCAGCTTTCTGGTAGAATGACTCCATTAATCAATAGACAGCGCTTAATTTTATAGTTGAAGCGTGCGGCAACCAAGAGGCATAAATGTTAAACCAGAACACCTTACTCACCCAAGAAAGAAAGTCAAAGCTGCGCTTGTTTGTCGCGCTGTCGACTTTGCCTTTGCTGGGCGTGGTGACTGCATTCGGAATTGTACCGCAGTCCAGTAGCACCTATAACCCTTCTCTAAAGACGGTCACGGAAGAAATTACCCTGCCCCGTGAGACCGTANNTGCCCCGTGAGACCATAGCCACGCTCGGTGCCATTAACGCTAAGTCCGCCATATTCTGGCGTAACGAGCGTGTCGAGCGCGGAGATACCATCGTTGAGCTTTTGCGTCGCATGAAGGTGGAGGACGCTCAGGCGAGCGAGTACCTACGCAAGCATCAGGCGGCGGCATCCTTCCGCCACTTGGCTGTCGGCAAGTTCGTGCAAGCCGAGGTCAACTCAGAAGGTGGCCTAGTGGCGTTGCGCTACGTGGATGGCAACGGTAACCAGGTCGCCCTTGAGCGGGCGACGAGTGGATTTAAGGTCAGCGTTAAGCCACCGCAGCTGGAGCAGCGCATTCTGATGCGCTCGGGAGAGATTAGCAGCACCCTGTACGCCTCAATTGATGAAATTGGCCTACCAGAAAAAACTGCGAGCCAGCTAACAGAGATATTCAGTAGCAGCATCGACTTCCATCGTGACCTACACAAGGGCGACAGGTTCAGTGTGGTCT
>DKNB01000081.1 GCA_002470125.1 Gallionellales bacterium UBA7399
GCATTGCGCTATCTAGAGGATGGCAAGGTGGTGATATTTGTTTCTGGTACGGGCAACCCGTTTTTTACTACCGATACAGCGGCCGCCTTGCGTGGTGTTGAGATGGATGCGGAGGTTGTCATTAAGGCGACCAAGGTGGATGGAGTCTATACCAACGACCCAAAGCTAGATCCTACCGCCACCCGTTACCAGAGATTAAGCTTCGATGAGGCGATCAGTAAAAATCTCAAGGTAATGGATGCCACCGCGTTGACGTTGTGTCGGGACCAGAAGCTGCCCATCGTCGTATTTAGTATATTCAAGCAAGATGCGCTTAAGCGCGTAGTAATGGGCCAAGATGAGGGGACTATGGTGCATTGCAATTGAAGGGAGTGGGCTATGACTGTTGATTTTAAAAAAAATACCGAGCAAAAAATGACCAAGACCCTAGAGGCGCTCAAGGTAGATTTTGCAAAGATTCGTACCGGTAGGGCGCACACCGGTATTTTAGACCATGTGACCGTGGACTATTATGGGAGTCAGGTGCCGCTGAGCCAGGTTGCCAATGTAACCCTTGTGGATGCACGCACCATCGGCGTTCAGCCATGGGAGAAGAATATAATTGGGGCGGTTGAAAAGGCAATACGTGATGCCGATCTCGGGCTCAATCCGGCAACCAACGGAGACTTGATCCGTGTGCCCATGCCAATGCTAACCGAAGAACGTCGTCGTGACTTGATTAAGGTGGTGCGAAACGAGTCTGAGAGCGCCAAGGTCGCTATACGTAACATACGCCGTGATGCAAACGAGCATCTCAAGAAGCTCATCAAGGATAAAGAGATTAGCGAGGATGACGAACGTCGCAAGCAGGATGAGGTTCAGAAGCTGACAGATCACTTTGTGGCAGAAGTTGACCGATCGCTTCAGGTTAAAGAGTCGGAGCTGATGGCGATCTAGTCACACCTGAAGCGCCACTCTCTTGTGGCCGTTATTCGTGTGATATTTTCAGGAATACTGAATGACGTTATTTCAAAGTTCAACCTGCACTATCCCAACCATACATCAGGTGCCGCGTCATATTGCCATCATTATGGATGGCAATGGTCGCTGGGCAAGGCAGCGCTTATTGCCAAGAATTATGGGGCATCAGCGTGGTGTCGAGGCGGTACGCGAGATCGTCAAGACTTGCCGCGAGCTTGGGGTTGAGTACCTGACCTTGTTTGCATTTAGTAGTGAAAATTGGCGTCGCCCAGCGGATGAGGTTTCTTTCCTGATGGGGCTTTTCTTAAAGATGCTGAAACGTGAAGTGTCTAAGCTACACGAGAATAATATTCGTCTAAAAATTATTGGTGACCGTAATCGCTTCGATAAAATCCTTAATCAGCATATCGAGGATGCGGAGCGCTTAACTGCAAACAATGTGGGCTTAACGCTTACCATCGCGGCCGATTATGGCGGGCGTCAAGATATCATGCAGGGCCTGCGGGCAATGATTAAGGCGCGCCCTGATCTGGCTGACAATTTCAGCGAAGGGGATATAGAGGCATATCTTTCCATGCACTACGCACCTGAGCCGGATTTGTTTATCCGCACCGGTGGCGAGCAACGAATTAGTAATTTTTTACTATGGCAATTGGCTTACACGGAGTTATATTTTACCGATACCTTGTGGCCGTCTTTTGATGGTGAGATGTTGAAATCTGCCATTCATTCCTACGGTATGCGTGAGCGCCGCTTCGGTCGAACGAGTGATCAAGTCCAAGGCGAAGCAGATTAGAGTGGGAGAGGGCCATGATTAGGCAACGTGTGATTACCGCAGTTACTCTGCTGGTACTTTTTTTGTTGTCTTTGTTTCTGCTGCCAACGGCATGGTGGGCCACTCTGATTGTGATTATCGTACTGCAAGGGGCGATTGAGTGGGTGCGCTTGTCTGGATTGTCTGGCAAGACCACCACAATCTATTTATTTCTGACGCTAGTGATGATGCTCAGCATCGCTTGGATTAACACGCAATACTTAAGGCAGTCCGGGTTGTTGTATGCCTTGATATATGGCGCATCGGTACTGCTGTGGTTGGTTGTTGTGCCGCTGTGGTTGGCCGCCCGTTGGCGGGCGNNGGGGGGGGGAGCCAATCGTTCCCGATGATGCTCATTGGCTGGATGTTACTCATTCCAACTGGCTTGGCAATGATGGACTTACGTACGCAAGATCCATGGTTGCTGCTGGGGGTGATGGGTTTGGTGTGGGTCGCAGATATAGCCGCCTATTTTGGTGGACGCAAGTTTGGCAGACACAAGCTTGCGCCCACGATTAGCCCTGGAAAAACCTGGGAAGGAGTGATCAGTGCACTACTTGGTGTGACTGTTTGCGTGCTCTTGGTTGTTTGGGTGCGTGACCTCTCTATGACCAGGGCAGCATTGTTTGGTATTTTGATGGCGTCATGGATGTGCGTAGGATTGTCGGTGATCGGTGATTTGTTCGAGTCAGCCGTTAAGCGTCAGGCTGGGGTCAAGGATAGCGGTACGCTATTACCAGGTCATGGTGGCCTACTGGATCGTATTGATGCGTTGACCTCCACGTTACCCTTGGTTGCAATGACAATTTTGTTACAAAGACTGATATGAGGAGCGTCAGCCAGCTCACGATACTCGGCTCCACTGGTAGTATAGGAGTGAGTACGCTAGATGTGGTGGCGCGTCACCCTGAACGCTATCGCGTCATCGCACTCACCGCACAATCCCAAGATAATATTCTGTTCGAGCAGTGCACTCGTTTTTCGCCACGGTACGCCGTGCTACTTGATGAGACAGCCGCCGCACGCCTGCAGCAGCGTATCGCCCTGACCGACTTAGACACAGAGGTATTGTGTGGTGTTGCAGCGCTAGAGAGGGTTGCATCATTGCCGGAGGTAGATACGGTCATGGCTGCCATCGTAGGTGCGGCAGGCTTGCGACCGACATTGGCGGCAGCTTACGCAGGAAAGAAAATATTACTCGCGAATAAGGAGGCGCTGGTCATGGCCGGACAGGTCTTTATGGACGCAGTAAATAATAATAATGCCACCCTGCTACCCATCGATAGCGAACACAATGCTATCTTCCAAGCGCTGCCATACAATTACTCCCGTCACCATGCTGGCGGCTTGGCTGCTAGCGGGGTAAGCAAAATATTGCTGACCGCATCCGGTGGACCTTTTCTGAAGACTACTATGTCCGCATTACAAAGTGTCACTCCAGAGGAGGCGTGCGCACACCCCAACTGGGTAATGGGACGAAAGATCTCTGTGGATTCTGCGACTATGATTAACAAGGGACTGGAGGTTATTGAGGCGCACTGGTTGTTTAATGCTCCAGCCGATTTGATCCAAGTGGTGGTGCACCCACAAAGCGTTGTTCATTCACTCGTGCAATACGTTGATGGATCCGTATTGGCGCAACTGGGCAACCCAGACATGCGCACCCCGATTGCCCATGCATTGGCCTACCCTGAACGTATTGAGGCCGGTGTTGAGCCACTAGATTTACTCAAAGTTGGTACGCTTAATTTTGTTGCACCAGATTTGACGCGCTTCCCATGCTTAGCCTTGGCTTACGAAGCCTTGCGTGCAGGTGGCACACTCCCTGCTGTTCTGAATGCGGCTAATGAGGTCGCCGTGGCTGCATTCTTATCTAAAAAGATCCCATTCCTCGCTATATCAAGTTTGATAGATGGCGTGCTAACTAATTCGACAGTAGAGTCGATTGGCACACTGGAGGACGTGTTCCGTGCGGATGAGGGCGCGCGTGTATTGGCAAATGATTTGATAAAACGCATGACCCACCAGGCATGATTACGCTGCTTATTTTTGTGATTACCATATCGGTGCTAGTGGTGGTTCACGAAATGGGTCACTACTTGGTCGCAAGATTGTGCGGGGTGAAGGTGCTACGCTTCTCTGTGGGCTTTGGTAAGGTGTTATATGGCAAGCGTTTCATAGGTGGCGAGACAGAGTGGGTAGTTTCCGCAATCCCCTTGGGTGGCTATCTCAAGATGTTGGATGAGCGCGAAGGTGAAGTGGCGACACACGAACTGCATCTCGCATTCAATCGAAAGCCCGTGTTGCAACGTATGGCTATTGCGGTAGCGGGGCCAGCAGCTAATTTATTGCTGGCCATTCTTTTGTTTTGGGCGTTATTTGCTTATGGCGTGCCGGGACTAAAGCCCGTGTTGGGTGAGGTATTGCCTAAAACCCCTGCCGCTGCCGCACATTTTAAGGCAGAAGAGACGATCGTCAGTATTGATAAACAAGTCATTCAGACTTGGGAGCAGATGAGCTGGACACTTCTGGATCTTGCATTGGGGGGTGCTACAGAAGCGCATATAGAGACACGTACCGCTCAAGGGGAGTGGGCTCAGCGTGTACTAAATTTACAGACATTATCCCCCAATGACCTGGATCAGGACTTTCTGCAGATCCTTGGACTACAACCCCACCAGCCAACTATATACCCCGTGATTGGCAAGGTGATGGAGGGTGGGGTTGCGCAACAGGCGGGATTGCTGTCGGACGACCTGATATTGCGTGTAGACGATCAGATCGTGGAAACTTGGAAGGATTGGGTGGAGATAGTACGCAGCCACCCAGGGCAATTGCTGCGGTTAGAGGTTGAGCGTCGGGGCGTGTTGCTGGCGATTTCAATCACCCCAGTGGCAATTCGAGAGGCGGGCGAGGTAGTGGGAAAGATTGGTGCCGCACCCTACATAGATCAACATGAACTGGATGCCCTATTAACGCAGGTGCGTTACGACCTCCCCACAGCGCTTACATACGCGGTACAGAAGACCTGGAAAACGGCCAGAGTAAGCCTGAACATGCTAGGCAAAATGTTGCGAGGCGACATGTCGTTGAAGAAGCTCAGTGGGCCAATCGCGATTGCTGACTATGCCGGACAGTCTGCGCAGATGGGTGTCATAGCATACTTAGGATTCTTGGCGTTAATAAGTATCAGCCTGGGGGTCTTGAATTTGTTACCCATTCCTTTATTGGATGGGGGGCATTTGCTGTATTATACGGTCGAATTAATTAAGGGTAGCCCATTGTCAGAGCAGGCATGGAGGGTGGGGCAGAGTGTGGGTATTGCCCTGCTGGTCACCGTGATGGGGATTGCGCTGGTAAATGATATAGGTCGCCTGCTCTAGGTTGATATGATATATGACACTTAAACATCTTATAGGATTAGCCCTTCTTTTGCGCGCGACGTCCGCAATCGCTATTGAACCATTCGTGGTCAAGGACATCCGTGTGGAAGGCATACAGCGCACCGAGGCGGGCACAGTATTTAGCTACCTACCAGTTAAGGTCGGTGAAAAGCTGGACAGTGAGCATGCGGCTTCGGCAATCCGTGCGTTATTTGCTACTGGATTTTTTAAGGATGTAAAGCTCGAGAGGGAACAAGATGCCTTAATTGTTAGGGTGATTGAGCGGCCATCTATTGCCAGCATCGAAATTAACGGCGTGAAGGACTTCCCTAAAGAGACACTGAACGATAGCTTAAAATTAGTTGGATTAGTGGACGGCCGTATCTTTGATAAATCTGCTCTAGACAAGGCGGAACAAGAACTGAAGCGCGCGTACGTGGCACGAGGCAAGTACTCCGTCAAGGTTAGCACCGTCGTCACCGAGTTGGAGCGCAATCGTGTCGCCATCGTGTTTAATGTGGTGGAGGGGGACACCTCTAGGATCAGCCAAATTAATATCATTGGCAACCAAGTTTTTAAGGAAAAAGAGCTGAGAGAGCTGATGAAGCTGGGCACTCCAACCTGGCTGAGCTGGATCACTAAAAATGATCAGTATTCCAAGCAAAAACTGTCTGCAGATTTAGAGGCGCTACGCTCTCTATACATGGATGCGGGCTACCTAGAGTTTGCTATAGACTCCACCCAGGTCTCCATTAGTCCAGAAAAGGACCACATCTACATCACCATCAACTTGAATGAGGGTGCCAAATTCACGGTCTCTGATGTCAAGGTATCTGGCCCAGAGAATATCTTGCCACACGAACAGATGCGTAAGCTTATTAAGGTCAAGGCTGGCGATGTATTTTCACGCAAGGATCTAACTGAGTCCAGCAAGAAGATAGGTGATCGCTTGGGTGAAGATGGCTATGCCTTCGCTAATGTCAACGCGGTGCCAACGATAGACAAAGAAAAGCATCAGGTAGAATTTACATTTGTTGTCGATCCTGGTGTGCGTGCTTACGTGAGGCACATTGATATTACGGGTAACTCAAAAACGCGTGATGTTGTGATCAGGCGTGAATTCCGTCAGATGGAGGGTGCGTGGTATGTCGCGTCCAAGATTCAGACATCCAAGCAAAAGGTTGATCGCCTAGATTACTTCAGCGAAGTGAATATTGAGACCCTTCCAGTGCCAGGCACCAAGGATCAGGTGGATATTGGTATGTCTGTGAAGGAGAAATCTACCGGATCATTTATGCTCGGCGCTGGCGTATCGAGTAACGTGGGTTTGATGCTGACCGGCTCAATCACCCAGCGAAATTTATTTGGCACGGGCAACACCCTGACCACACAAATTAACACGAGTGGCATGAATCAGGTGTACTCGGTGTCGTACACCAATCCTTATTACACAGACGATGGGGTGAGCCGAGGCTTTGATGTGTATAAGCGCGACATAGACACTACATCTACGGCGATTAGCCCGTACCGCTCGGCTACCGTGGGTACGGGGGTGCGCTTTGGGGTGCCCATGGGCGACTTTGAAAACATGTACTACGGTAGCTCACTTGAGAATACCCAGATCGTCACTAGTACCGCCAGCTCGCTTCAGATGCAAGATTACACTGCGAAATTCGGTGGCTCGGCCACCAACCTATTAGGTTCCGCCGGCTGGAGCAAGGATACTCGTGATAGTGCTATCTTTACCACTGCGGGAACGGTGCGCCGGGCCAACGTGTCCACTACTGTACCGGCCTCAGATCAGAAATTCTACAAGCTCTCCTATCAGCACCAGTGGTTCTATCCCGTTAGCCAGAACACCACGCTCATGTTAAACGGTGATGTAGGTATGGCGAACGGCTACGGCGGTATGCCGGTACCATTCTTTCAAAATTTCTACGGCGGCGGTATAGGTACGGTGCGTGGTTTTCAGCCGTTCTCAATGGGGCCAAAGGATAGCATCGGCAACAGTCTAGGGGGAACGAGACGCGTAATCGGGAATGCTGAGCTGTTATTTCCTATGCCTGGATCTGGAAAAGATAAGTCGGTACGCTTGAGTACCTTTGTGGACGCGGGCGCGGTCTTTAACACGGGACTATTGGGATCGGACAATATGCGCTATTCTACGGGTGTTGCTGTGACCTGGGTGTCACCGGTTGGCCCGCTGAAATTTAGCATGGGTGTGCCCGTTAACAAACAAGCAGGAGATCGATTGCAGCAATTCCAGTTTACTATGGGCTCGTTGTTTTAAATTAAGTTAGGGGGAAGTATGAAGACGCTTAGTATTAGATGCATCCAGTTGCTGCTAATGATGGGGTGCGCTCAGGCTTTGGCCGCAGACTTTAGAGTTGGTATCGTTAACACGGAGCGCATCATGAGCGAGTCACCACCTGCGGTCAAGGCGGCGAAAAGAATCGAAAAGGAATTCTCTGCGCGTGACCAAGAAATTAAAAAAATTGCCAAGCAGATGAAGGACATTCAGACCCTTGTGGAAAAGGAGGGGCTAACCCTGTCCGAGGCCGAAAAGCGTAACAAGGAGCGTGAGTTAGCTAACTTGAATGTAAATCTGCAGCGCATGCAACGAACTTTCAGCGAAGACTTAAATTTACGTAAGAATGAGGAGCTAGCATCTATCCTCGAACACGCGAACAAAGCCATCCAAGCTATTGCCGAAAAAGAGAAATATGACCTGATATTGCAGGAGGCCGTGTACCGTAACGTTAATATTGATATTACCGATAAGGTTCTAAAGTACATGCTGGATAACAAATAAGGCTTTGGTTTTTAGTTGGATTGTATGAAACGGACAAACTATAGCCTTAAGGAAATCGCAGCGCACTTTGGTGGTCTGATTCTGGGCAATCCTGAGACAACCGTCAATCAGGTGGCTACGCTTGAAAATGCGCAAGCTGGACACCTTGCTTTTTTAGCAAATATTAAATATCGCCCTCAGCTTTCCGCCACACGGGCAAG
>DKNB01000088.1:0-9295 GCA_002470125.1 Gallionellales bacterium UBA7399
CCATATAACCGTGTGACAAAATAGATATGAGCGAATCAGCAGATTTTAAAGAGGGGCTAAATTTTTTCTTGAACAAGGACTACGCAAACGCGGAAATTTCTTTTCAAAAAGCAGTAGACCAGGGCGATCCAGAAGCCCAATTTTGTCTGGGGGACATGTACAACAATGGTTACGGCGTCACCAAGAATGAACGAAAGGCTGAAGGGCTGTTTCGTAAGTCTGCGGAGCAACGATTCACGCCCTCCCAAATTAATTTAGGCATCATGTACTCCCAGGGAAATGGTGTTGAGCAGGACCTGGTGGAAGCGTTTACGTGGCTCAGTATCGCCGGCCGAGCCCTTGACGACGATGGGAATGACCTTGCTGTCGATGAAGAGGGTAGGGATCTTATTGAAGTCATAAGGGAGCAGATGACGGATGGCCAGGTGACTGAGGCACTGAGAAGGTCAAGCGCTTGGATGAAAAAAAATCAACTACTTTAGCAAGAGCATTGGGAAGTGTGGGCACGTAGTAAAATGCTGCAACCCACCGCACCCAGCCTCCTCTGTGTGCGCCTTTAGAGTTTAATGTAAATAAAAATTCTACGCATGCTGCGATTAACCGAAGTTAAACTCCCCCTAAGTCATCCCGAAAAAGATCTTAAGACCGCCATACTGAGGCGACTAGATGTTCACGCGGATGACTTAATCAGCTATTCCATATTTCGTCGCAGCTATGATGCTCGCAAGCCATCCGCGATCATATTCTCATACACAGTAGATGTAGAGGTGAGGAATGAGGGTGCCCTACTGCAACGTTTCCATGCGGATAAGCATGTCTCACCTACACCAGACATGAGCTATCGTTGGGTGACCAGGGCGCCAACAGGGCTGACTTCACGTCCTATTGTTATTGGAACTGGCCCCTGCGGGATGTTCTCCGCACTGATCTTGGCGCAAATGGGTTTTCGTCCCATTGTCCTGGAGCGCGGCAAGGCTGTGCGTGATCGCACCAAGGATACTTTTGGGCTGTGGCGTCAAGGAAAGCTTGACCCAGAGTCGAATGTGCAGTTTGGTGAGGGTGGGGCTGGAACATTTTCTGATGGCAAGCTGCACAGTCAAATAAAAGATCCAAATCATTATGGTCGCAAGGTGCTCGCAGAGTTCGTCAAGGCGGGTGCCCCAGAGGAGATCATGTACGTCAGCAAGCCACACATCGGTACCTTTAGGCTGGTGAGGGTGGTGGAAACGATGCGTGCGAGCATAGAGGCGCTTGGTGGAGAAATCCGCTTCCAGAGCAAGGTCGAGGATATTGTTATAGAGGGGGAACGAGTGCGGGGGGTGAGACTGGCAGACGATCAATTTATTGCCGGAGATCATGTTGTTCTTGCTGTTGGACACAGCGCGCGTGACACCTTCGATATGCTGCAGAAGCGCGGTGTTTACATGGAGGCCAAGGCTTTTTCAATGGGTTTCCGTATTGAGCATCCACAGGCGATGATAGATCGCTGTCGTTTTGGCAAAAGTGCTGGCAACCCACAGCTGGGTGCAGCTGACTACAAGCTGGTGCACCATTGTAAAAATGGTCGCTCGGTGTACAGCTTCTGTATGTGTCCCGGTGGAACGGTTGTGGCAGCGGCATCTGAGAGAGGTCATGTTGTTACGAACGGCATGAGTCAATACTCGCGTAATGAGCGCAACGCTAATAGTGGGATTGTTGTGGGTGTGACCCCGGCCGACTACCCAGGGGGCCCATTGGCCGGCATCGATTTGCAGAGGCAATGGGAGGCGCGAGCATTTGAGTTGGGCGGCAGCAATTACCACGCACCAGCACAGAAGGTCGGAGACTTTCTGGCGGGCAGGCCGTCCACTACGCTGGGGGTTGTGGTGCCGTCGTATGCGCCAGCAGTAAAGTTATGCGATCTATCTACTGCGTTACCGGACTATGCCATCGAAGCCATAAAGGAGGCCATCCCAGCGTTTGATCGGCAGCTCAAAGGGTTTGCCATGTGTGATGCGATCCTGACCGGTGTAGAGACGCGTACATCATCGCCTGTGCGCATTAAGCGGCGGGACGACTTTCAGAGTCTGAATGTTTCGGGTCTATATCCCGCCGGGGAGGGGGCCGGCTATGCGGGCGGCATACTTTCCGCTGCGATAGACGGGATACAGGTCGCCGAAGCGGTTGGGTTGAGCATGGCTAAGCAGGACAAACACTGAAGAAGCTAAAAGTGCGTACTGATCGGCGCACATCTGTGGACGCTAGGCGTAACTGCTGAGAGCCCATGAATGCCTGGGCTGTGCGGGTTGCTTTGCGATAGAATTGGATTGGCTCAATGCGCATGTTCAAAATGGACCACAATGAATTTACTTAAAACCCTGGGTGCCATAGGTGGTCTGACCTTGGTTTCTCGAATTCTTGGAATTACCCGCGATGTTTTAATAGCGCGTGTTTTCGGCGCCGGCATGGCGACCGACGCTTTTTTTGTCGCCTTTAAGCTACCAAACTTGCTGCGTCGCTTGTTTGCTGAGGGTGCATTTTCGCAGGCCTTCGTACCAATTTTTGGGGAGTACAAAAACCGTCGTGGGCACGAGGAGACCAAGCTCTTGGTTGATCACGTGGCTACGTTGCTGGCGATCATCCTGTTCGTGGTTACGCTCGCCGGTATTATTTTTGCACCTGTTCTGGTTTATATTAGTGCGCCAGGGTTCGTGGCAACGCCTGAAAAATTTGATCTGACCGTGCAGCTCTTGCGCGTCTTGTCGCCCTACATATTCTTTATCTCATTAGTCGCCCTGGCGGCTGGCATACTGAACACCTATAATAAGTTTTGGGTGTCTGCGTTCGCACCAATTTTTCTTAATCTGAGCCTTATCGGTGCGGCGCTATGGCTGGCGCCCTACTGTAACCCACCCGTCATGGCATTGGCCTGGGCTGTTTTTTTGGCCGGGTTTGTGCAGTTAGGATTTCAGCTTCCGTTCCTGAAGAAGATTGGCATGTTGCCACGGGTGCGCATTAGCATTAAGGATGCAGGCGTGTGGCGCATTATCAGGCAAATGGGGCCAGCGGTGTTTGGTGTGTCGGTCGGCCAGATTAGTCTTATTATTAATACTATATTTGCCTCATTTTTGGCGGCAGGCAGCGTGTCGTGGCTCTACTACGCTGATCGCTTAATGGAGTTTCCGTCCGGCGTGCTGGGGGCGACAATTGCCACTATCCTTCTTCCGTCGCTGTCCAAGCATTACTCAGAGGGTAGCTCGGTAGAGTACTCCAAGCTGCTTGACTGGGGCCTGCGCCTAATAGTCGTGATCACTCTGCCCGCGGCCCTGGCGTTGGGCATGGTTGCCGTGCCGTTGTTGGCTACCTTCTTTCAGTACGGTGCGTTTACTGCACACGACGTCCTTATGACGCGCAATGCGTTGGTTGGGTATAGCGTGGGGCTGATTGGCATCCTCTCGGTGAAGGTTCTGGCGCCAGGCTTTTATGCACGTCAGGATATCAAGACCCCGGTTAAGGTCGGGATTGTTACACTCTTTGCCACCCAAGCGATGAACTTGCTGTTCATTGGCTCGCTGCAGCACGCAGGTCTGGCCTTAGCGATTGGCCTCGGTGCCTGCCTCAACTCTGCCATCCTGTTTTACCTACTGCGTAAGCGTGAAATTTATAAGCCAGAGCCTGGCTGGGCCAAATTTCTTGCGAAGGTCGGCCTGGCGATGTTGGTGCTTGGATTGACCCTTTGGCTTGGGATGGGGAGTGAGCAAAGCTGGCTTAGCGATAGCGGCTGGGGACGTGTGTGGCGTATGACTGGACTGGTGGCTATGGGCATGGCTGCCTACATTGCTGTGCTGTGGCTACTCGGCTTTAGGCTTAAAGATTTTTCAAGGCGAGAGGCGTAGGCGCGCTCTCGAACTCCAGAAAGGCTAAAGAAAGGCTTTGCCCCCTTGGACGGCAAGGGTTCCACTGCGCCCGTCCACTCTGCCCTCTAGCAACTCGTTTCGAGGTAGTTCTCCCTGAGAGTCACTCAGGTGCTGGCGCAAGGACACAAGGTCGTAGCCCTGCGCCTTCCAGCCGACGATGAGCTGCTCGAATACTGGCATCCACTTTCCACCTTCGAGCTCTGCGTGCAGAGTAAAAACGTGACCCGTGGCGGGTGGGGTGGCGGTTAGTCGTAACATATACGACACCACATTTTCCAGCGTGACCCCATTGTGATTGATGACCTCGTCTAGCGTTGGCAGGGTTGTGGGAAGTTGGGGGCAATTAATAATTTCAGCGTCCCAGGTCGGGATAAAAGGGCGCGTGCCACGTGTGTCTGAGCTGTACTCGAAACCAAGTAGCTGGGTTAGCCGCAGGGCGTGCCGGTTCATCTGCCAGCCAGCAGCGGCATGAGCCTTTGGCGCCACACCAAAAATTTCGATAAACCTGTCTACAGCGCGCTGCATCTCGCGTCGAGTCCACGCGGCGTCTTTTCCTGAGACATAATCTTGCCAGCGAACATGGTCGTAGCAATGAATGCCCACCTCAAAGCCCGCATTGCGTACCGAGCGCAGTATCTTCGCACAACTGCGGCCGATGTCTGGTCCAGGCAGGACCGTACCATATAGCAGCGTCCTAATCCCATAATGATTAAGCACCGATGTGCGGGACACCTTGCTTAAAAAGCCGGGACGGAATATGCGTTTAATGGCGCGCCCGGTGTGATCTGGGCCAAGGGTGAAAAAGAAAGATGCTTGCGCATCATGTCGTCGCAGGGCTTCCATTAAGCGTGGAACGCCATCGCGCGTACCGCGGTAGGTGTCAACATCAATTTTAAGGGCTAACTGGGGCATGGCATTGTGCTTGGCGGGCGCTAAGGTGCATCAAATTTAAATGTTGCCGTGCCGTATTGTGAGGCGAACTCTGCGGCACTGGTTTCTACGTTATCCAACTCAAAGCGTACGATACGTAGCACACCCTGTCCGCAGGTGGCATATGCCCTGCCTTCCTTGACGAAGAAGCTAGGCGCCGTGTCGTGGGCGGCAGCGGTCTCAATGAGGGTTTGTAGGATACGCATTGGACGTCCTAGAAGGCTCGTGGTTGCGCCAGGGTAGGGTGGCGCCACAGCACACACCAGCCTGTGGATGCTGTGTACATCCTGAGACCAGTCGACGATCCCGTCCTCTGGTTTGCGGCCACCAAAATAGGTGCCACGGCTTAAATCCTGAGCCACCGGCTGAATGGTGCCAGCGAGTAGCCTTGGGAGGCAGTCATTTAGGGCGATCTCAGCCGCCACGACAACCTTTCTGAATACGTCGAATGCGGTGTCATTGGGTAGTATGGGCACGGCTTGCTGGGCTAGCACTGCACCGTTATCAGGCTTCTCTGTCATGTAGTGCAGGGTGGCGCCGGTCTCTGCCTCACCCTTGAGTACAGCCCAATTTACTGGTGCCCTGCCACGATATTGTGGCAACAATGAGCCGTGCATATTGAGCGCGCCATGTTTTGGAATTTCTAGCAACTCACGCTTAAGCATTTCACGATAATAAAAGGAAAAAATAAAGTCTGGCTGCAGCGCGCGAATTTGTTTGAGAACGTCTGGCGTGTTTGGATTGTCTGGGGTGATCACGGGGATGTCATGCAGCCCAGCAAGCTTGGCCACACTGGGAAACCAAATATTTTCCTTTGGGTTGTCACGATGGGTGACAACCAGTGTCACCTTGAGGCCGTGTGCTAGTAATACTGATAGGCAGCGCACCCCAACCTCATGGTAAGCAAAGACAACTACGTTGGTCATTCAGTTTTGTCCAGTATCGCTTGAATTAGGTAGCGTGGGCGGTGGCGCACTTGCATGTAGATGCGACCGATGTATTCCCCCAAGAGTCCGATTCCGAACAGGGTTAGTCCAATTAGGAAGAAGGCGATAGCAAAAAGCGTGAACAGACCTTCCGCCTCAGGACCAATGAATAGGCGACGCACCAGCAGAAAGACAACGAAGAATGCTGACATGAGTGAAATCGCAATGCCAGCCATAGAAAACCACTGGAGTGGAACCACAGAGAAGCCGGTCATCAGATCAAAGTTAAGACGAATTAGGCTGTACAGCGAGTACTTTGACTCGCCCAGCGTACGTTCTTCGTGCCTCACCACAACCTCAGTTGGATTGCGCGCAAAGGTATAAGCGAGGGCAGGAACAAATGTATTAACCTCCTTGCAGCCATTAATCGCGTCAATGAGGCGGCGATCGTATGCTCGCAGCATGCAGCCCTGGTCGGTCATCTTGATGCTTGTAATACGTTCACGCAGTCGATTCATGGCGCGTGAACCTATGTCGCGCCACCAACTGTCGTTTCGACATTCACGAATCGAGCCCACGTAATCGTGACCCTCGTCCATCTTGGCAAGTAGCTTGGCTATTTCTTCTGGCGGGTTTTGTAGGTCGGCATCCATCGTGACGATGCGATCACCTCGCGTGTGCTCGAAGCCGGCCATGATTGCCATGTGCTGACCAAAATTTCCGTTAAATAGGATGACGCGCGTTACATCGTGGCGACGCTGAAATTGTTCACGCAGTAGGGCTGCCGAACGGTCACCGCTGCCATCATCAATAAATAGGATCTCATAGTTTGGGCCGAGACTATCCAGTGCTGGATACAGCCGATCAAAGAGGCTCTGCAGACCACGTTCTTCGTTGAAGACGGGAATGACGATGGATAGTTGTGGGGTGCTCATGGCTTGGTATTCTACCGTAGGAGAAAGATTGGTGGAACTGTAAATGACGTGTGAGTCATGAGCGCGGCTAACTACGACAATAGCTGTAAGATCTGCTTGGCGGGCTGCGGGTCAATAATTTTTTAGCGTTTCACATGTGGCAACGCACGTACGTTCGACATCCGCTGTGCCCATTGTAGAAAACATTGGCAAAGAGACAATCTTACGCCCAACTCGCTCAGCGACCGGGAGCATACCCTCCTTAAAGCCAAGAGCTCGATACAGTTTGAATAGATGAATTGGCGCATAGTGGTACCCAGTTCCAATACCCCGCTCCTTCATGCGAGCCATGAAGTCGGCGCGTTCAATGTGCTCTGGCAGCACAATCTGAAAGAGGTGCCAGTTGGTATTTTTAAAGTCAGCCAGGGGTAACTGCACCCCGGTCTCTGTTTCGAAATTTGTGCCAAGTGTCTCAAAATAATGTCGCGCTAGCTTGTGCCGCTGTGTGGTGAAGGACTTTAAGTGAGCAAGCTGACCCAGGCCAATGGCGGCCGCAATATCCGTCATATTGAACTTTCCACCCAGCACATCCACTTCGATACCATCGAGGCCGCTCCGGGTGACGCCTTGCAATCTATATTTTTCGGAGAGCGCGGCCTCCTCTGGGCTGTTAAGCACCAAACAGCCCCCCTCTGAGGTGGTGATGTTTTTATTTGCCTGAAAACTAAATGATACAAAGTCACCAAATGATCCAATGGGCTTATCCTGCCATGTCGAGCCAATGGCCTGTGCAGCATCTTCGATCACACGTAGCTTGTGCTTGGCAGCTATTGCGTAGAGACGATCCATATTCACTGGACTGCCGGCCAGGTACACCGGAATGATCGCCTTGGTACGTGACGTGATCGCAGCCTCGACCTTGTTTAAGTCAATGTTGCGTGTGACTGGGTCAATATCGGCAAAAACTGGGGTTGCCCCAACTTCGAGTATAACGTTGGCAGTTGCCACCCACGAAATGGGCGTGGTAATGACTTCGTCACCACGCCCTATGCCCGCAATGCGCAAAGCAATCTCCATCGTGCATGTGCCAGAATTGAATGTGCGCACCTGGCGCCCACCAAAAAATGTAGAAAGCTGCCTTTCGAATTCCAAGACCTTGGGGCCGCTGGTAAGCCAGCCGGAGCGCAGTGTCTCTGCTACAGAGGCGATGGTGGCCTCGTCAATTGATGGTCGAGAGAATGGTAGAAATTCTTTCATGCCCGAGAAATAATAATAACGCCCAAAATGATGACGCTGACCCCCGCTATCTTGGCCGGGTTGATGGATTCATTAAAGAGCCACCACGCTGCGAACATGTTGACTACGTAACCCATGGAGAGCAAGGGGTAGGCAATGCTGACTTGCACACGTGATAGCGCAAGTATCCAGACGATCACGCTGAGTGCATAGCAGACGAGCGCCCCAATGATGTGAGGCTCTGCTGCAAATCGCATGCCGACTGGCAAGATGTTACTTCGACTGAATTCGAAGTAACCGATGCTCGTGGTGCCAGCCTTGATCATGAGTTGCGCAATAACGTTGAGCATCACGCCAATAAAGATAAGACTAAAATTGACTAGGCTCATGGTTTGCTCACAACAATGTGCTGCGTATCTTCAAAGATAATCTGCATCGCGAGGCCCTGCCGCACAAGTTTCGGGTATAGCTGGGTTGGCATAATCGCTATGGCCGCAGACCGCTCACTCCAAACCTTTGCGAAGTGTGGGATGTCGGGTATCTGTCGCCACGGCTCTTGCATGATACCGAATGCCATCTCATCTTGGTAGTCAACCAGGGTAAAGGTGCGGTTGAGATAGAATGGCAGGGTCTGTTCGTAGGTGCCAACCGAATACAACGGAACGTTTGGTTTGATGTGGGGGCGCACTGCTTCGGCGATATGGTATGCGGAGCGCCATCTGGCCAACGTACTGTATCCAGACAACATAATTTGTGCACTTACGAGAGAGCTCAGTGCAATTATCAGTATTGCAAGGGGCTTCCTCTTGCGTGTCAATAATTTTATGCCGACCAGCAGCCCAAGTAGAAGGACCGTCGCCGCTACCGAGACCCAGACCGCGTAGTCGCTGTACATATCCACCTTGAGGGGGGAGTCTGCTAACTTTGCCGTAAAGGGTGCAAACCCTAGTATCGCAATTGGCACTAACAAGACGGGAGCGAGCTGCCACAACAATACGCGCTCATGCATTTCAGCCAATCTCTTCCCCATTAACAAAGCCAAGGCGGGAAACATTGGGAGCAAATAAGATGGCAACTTAGACCCGGATGCCGAAAAGAATACATAAATAAATGCCGCCCATATCAACAAAAATCGCTCTGGATTGAATATCGCACTGGTGTACACGGCGTCTTTCCATGTACGCGCCAGGGTGTCAAACATCAGAATGGTCCACGGCAGCATGCCAGCCAGTAGCACAGGGATAAAGTAGTACCATGGCTGGTAGCGCCCTAACTCTTTTGTGGAAAAGCGTGTGTAGTGCTCGTATATGAAAAAGCGCTCGAAGAACTCTGGGTTGTTTTTTGTTACCAAGATGAACCACGGTGCGGCGATGAGCAAGAATAATAACAGTCC
>DKNB01000088.1:9321-21320 GCA_002470125.1 Gallionellales bacterium UBA7399
AATTAGCGTGGCAGCCGGCAAAACCAGCCCGATCAGCCCCTTGCTCAGGACTGCCAAAGCCAATGCCGCCCACGCGCAGTAAATCCAATTGCGCCGAGAGCGTGCGCTGGCGTTGACTTGTTGCCCGAGTAGTAAGCCCACAACACCCAGGGTAAGAAAGAATGTGACGCCCATGTCGAGCGTATTGATGTGCCCGATTGCTACATATAGCAAGCTGCTTCCAAGAAGCAAGGCGGCGTACTGACCAGCTTCGCGTCCAAACAATCGGGTACCAGCAAACCAAACCAACAGCAACCCAAAAAATCCAGTCAGCGCTGGCCATAGGCGCGATGTCCACTGATGCTGACCAAATAATGTGTATGTGGTTGCGGTTGCCCAGTATTGCAGGGGCGGCTTTTCGAAATACTTCAGATCGTTGAGGCGTGGCGTCAGCCAGTCTCCGTTCGCTATCATTTCGCGTGGAATTTCCGCGTAGCGCCCTTCGTCCGGCTTTATGAGCTTGCGATATTCTAGGGTGCCAAACCAAATTGCTGCAATCACCAGCAACAGGCACCACAGATTTTTTGGTTTGAGGGCTGCCATGGTTGCTTTAATGTGTCATTGAAAGGTATTGGCCACATACCACTCCCGGGCGCACGTGGCCTTGCGCGCTCATCTGTATGGAGTGGCTATGTAGTGCGGCAACAGATAATCATTTAGTTACAACTTGACTGGCCAAAGTATATATCAGTAAATCAATTTTGTCGTACCAACCGAGCGGCCTGGGCATTCAATTCAAAGTGTTATCCTTGTGTAGGCACCCAAGGTATTTGGCGCTCCGCAAACAAGACAGGTGGGTTGCCGTGTAACGGTATGCCGGTTTATTGTGACTTAGCCCCACCCTGCTACAGATAATGCTTATATATAGCGTGGGTGGCGTTGAGGTCGAATGATGACCTTGTTATACTGGAACATGGAGTGTTGATAATATTTTTGAGATGAGGTCGAGATGAACAATCTGGAACAAGCACGTTTTAATATGGTTGAGCAACAGATACGGCCGTGGGAGGTTCTGGATATGCAGGTTCTCAACTTGTTGAGCAAGGTTAAGCGCGAACACTTTGTGCCATCCAGCAAGCAAGATATGGCTTTTGTGGACACGGAGATTCCGTTGGGGCACAAGGCTTCAATGTGGCCACCCAGGCTGGAGGCCAGAGTACTGCAAGCCTTGCAGCTGGGCCGCAATGATCGCGTCTTGGAGGTGGGTAGCGGTAGCGGCTACCTGACCGCTTTGCTTTCCCACCTGGCGATGCACGTGACCAGCGTTGAGATTGTGCCCGAGTTGCATGCTTTTGCAGAAAAGAATTTGACGGCCAATCTTATTAACAACGTAACCTTGGCGCTGGGTGACGCGGCCCAGGGTTGGGCTGGCTCCTATGATGCGATCGTATTGACCGGCTCGGTGCCAGTTTTGCCGAAAATATTTGAGAGTAGCCTAAAGCCAGGCGGCCGCTTATTTGCCGTGGTTGGGGATGCCCCAGTGATGAGCGCCAACCTGTTCACGCATACAATATCTGGTGTGCTAGAGAGTGTCACTCTGTTCGAGACGTGTATTGCGCCATTGCAGAATGCATTGCAGCCAAAGCGTTTTGTTTTTTAATCCGACTAACTGCACAGTAGTCTAGATAGGATCTGACCCTCTGCCAGTGCGTTGTGAATGCTGACCCAATATATTGCACACATCCTGGCGCCCCCTTTGTTTTTGGGGCTATCTTAGATAGTCAAATTTTTGAGTTGGATCCTAGTCGGGATTGAGCGTTACATGGCGTATCCGAATCCCAAGTTGTTGAGCCGCTGTGTTTGCCGCCACAACAATGCGCTTGTTCATTTCGAGGTTGTGTGTGCGTGTGTCGGGAGAGGCCTCTGCCGAGACCTGTTGGTTGTCATCCAGAGAATGCGGAGCAGTAGCCTGAAAAAATAGTCCACCGTCGCGTATCGCGATAACGAGCTGGTAGAGTTCCTGTTCGATTGCGACGGCCGATGGATCGCGTACCTCGAAACATTGAGGTGCGCTATCTGGACTTTGATCGTGGGGCCCGGGTATTTGTTTGGCGATCGCCTCAATCAGTACCTGTGCGATGTTCAGCCTGGGTGCCAATGTGGCGTGATACTGCCCGGTACGATTAAGGATGAGTGGATTTTCAAGTATTGCTTGCTTGGTGTTGCGTAGCGTGAGAACCACAATGATTGTGATGATGATGGTGGCTAAGGTTATTTCAATCATGACGGTAACTTTAAGGTTGGCAATGAGTCGGTAGTATAGCTGCCCCCACCTGTTTTGAATAAGCAAACAATGCATACCGAATCAAACGATGATGGAAGTGGTTTGTCTACAATCTTATTGTAGCTGGGGCACCAGTGCGACGCTGGACGCTCTCTTTGGGGGACTCTATTTTTTTAAGGTTAAAATCTGGTATCGTTCTTCATCGGCTGTGTAGCGCAAATCAATCCTGTGCCTCCGTTTTGACCATATGAAAACTCCAAAAAGAATTGAAGTCCTGGTGCAGGAGGGCATAGTTGATAGAGTTGAACGACAGCTCATGAGCGGCAAGGAGGCCGATGTTTACGTTGTGGTTTGCGGGAGCGACATTCGTTGCGCAAAGGTTTACAAGGAGGCCAACAAGCGTAGCTTTCATCAGGCCGTTCATTACACGGATGGTCGAAAAGTGAAAAATAGTCGCATGGCTCGTGCCATGGAAAAAGGAACCCGCTACGGGCGCAAAGAGCAGGAGGCTGCCTGGCAAAATGCCGAGGTGGATGCCCTGTACAAACTTGCCACTGTAGGAGTTAGGGTCCCTCGACCCTATGGATTTTATGAAGGCGTGCTACTGATGGAGCTAATCTTGGGCGAGAATGACGAGCCCGCTCCAAGGCTTAATGATTTGGCGCTTACCAAAGAGTGTGCACGACAGTATCACCTAATCTTGATTAGGCAAGTCGTGCGTATGCTGTGTGCCGGGATTGTCCACGGTGACCTGTCAGAATATAACGTGCTTGTCGGTAGCGATGGACCGGTCATCATTGATCTGCCGCAAGCCATTGATGCGGCTGCAAATAATAATGCTCGCAAGATGCTGGAAAGAGATGTCGATAACCTGAGTAAGTACTTCGGGCAGTTCGCTCCTGAGTTAATTTCCACAAGCTACGGGAAGGAAATATGGTCGCTATACGAGCGTGGTGAGCTGAGTCCAGAAACTGAGCTAACAGGTGAATTTCAATGTAGCGAAAGGAAGGCGGACGTCCACGCTGTCATGCGAGAGATTGATGCCGCCCGAGATGCCGATGCTGCGAAGCGACTCGCGCGCCAGGTGGCAAAAGTGAACGGTAGGTGAGGGCCTCTTGAAAAAAGTTAAATCACCCCAACCTATGCGTGCACCATATCTATAAATTAACGGAGAGAGTAATGACCGACAACGCAACCGGTAATCGTGAAACCCTGGGCTTCCAGGCTGAAGTCAAGCAGTTGCTGCAATTGATGATTCATTCGTTGTACTCAAATCGAGAGATTTTTTTGCGTGAGTTGATATCTAACGCATCAGATGCCTGCGATAAGTTACGCTTCGAGGGCCTGCACAACGCGGCACTGTTTGAGAATGATTCCGAGCTTGATATTCATGTCTCCTACAACAAGGAAGAAAAAACAATAACCATCGCCGACAATGGGATCGGCATGAGTCGCGATGAGGTCATTAATAACCTCGGCACTATCGCAAAGTCTGGAACACGCGAATTCTTTACCCGTCTGTCTGGTGATCAGCAAAAGGATGCGAACCTTATAGGCCAGTTTGGAGTTGGGTTCTACTCGGCCTTTATCGTTGCCGACAAGGTTAGTGTACTAACCCGTCGTGCAGGTGAAAAAACTGATCAGGGCGTGAGCTGGGAGTCTGATGGTGGCGGAGAGTTTGTCATCGAGATGGTGGACCGTGCTCCGCGTGGCACAACTATTACTCTGCACTTGCGTGAGGGGCAGGAGGACTTGCTGAGTGGCACAAAGTTGCGAACCATTATTCATAAATACTCAGATCATATTGTTCAGCCAGTCTTAATGAAAAAAGAGGAATGGAAAGACAACGCACAACAGGTGCTAGACGAAGAGGAGACCATTAATCAGGCATTGGCATTGTGGGCGCGCCCTAAAAATGAGATCAGCGAGGACGAGTACAAGGGATTCTATAAGCACGTTGGCCATGATTATGAGGATCCCTTGGCGTGGACCCATGCCCGTGTAGAGGGTCGCCAAGAATATACGATGCTGCTGTACGTACCAACTAGGGCGCCATTTGATCTGTGGGAGCATACCGCGAGTCATGGCGTAAAGCTTTACGTGCGTCGGGTGTTTATTATGGACGACGCAACTCAGTTGATGCCACACTACCTACGCTTTGCCCGGGGCGTGGTCGACACCAACAATCTTCCGCTTAACGTTTCGCGTGAAATTTTGCAAGAGTCGAAAGACATCGAGGCGATACGATCTGGCTGCACAAAGAAGTTGCTGGGCCTGTTAGAAGATGTGGCTGGGAAAGACCCGGAGAAGTATGCAAAATTTTGGGGCGTGTTTGGGAATGTGCTCAAGGAGGGCGTGGGGGAGGACATTGCCAACAAGGATAAGATAGCTGGCCTAATGCGCCTGGCGTCTACCCACACAAACTCTCCTGAAACAGTTGTCTCCTTGGCGGATTACATTGGTCGCATGAAGGAGGGTCAGGATAAGATTTACTACATTACCGCTGACACATTTAATGCCGCGAAGAACAGCCCGCACTTGGAGGTGTTCCGCAAAAAAGACATCGAGGTACTACTGCTTACCGATCGTGTAGATGAGTGGGTGGTAGGCAATTTACCTCTATTTGATGGCAAGCCGCTGGTGTCAGTTGCAAAGGGCGGACTCGATCTTGGCAAGCTTGAAAATGAGATAGATAAAAAAGATCAAGAGAGGGATGCTGATACATTTAAAAGCTTGGCAGAAAAGATCAAGGCCAGTCTCGGTGATCGCGTCAAGGAGGTGCGCGTGACCAACCGCCTGACTGACTCCCCAGCCTGCTTGGTCGTGGACGTCAACGACATCAATGCTAATCTAGCCCGCTTACTTAAGGCCTCGGGGCAGAAGGCGCCAGTGTCACAGCCTATTCTTGAGATTAACCCCAGGCATCCTGTCGTATTGCGACTAGATGCGGAAGAGGATAAATTCGATGACCTGGCCTCGGTGCTATTTGATCAGGCCCTCCTCGCAGAAGGTGGTCAGCTTGATGATCCGGCCAGCTTTGTGAAGAGAATAAATCAACTGATGCTAGAGATGAGTGGCAACAAGCCCAACAAATAATGAGCTGTGAGCTGTGCGGGGAAACGGAGGGGGTGCCGCTGTGGCGGAGTGCCCTCTGCCGTGTGATGCTGGTCAAGGATGTCGAGTATCCCGGGCTATGTCACGTGATCCTAAATCGGCATGTCAAGGAAATGACGGACTTGAGTGAGGGTGAGCGATCCGCCTTTATGGAAGTGGTGTTTGTCGTGGAGAGCGCGTTGCGCGAAGTGATGCAGCCGGATAAGGTAAATCTTGCGAGTCTTGGCAATATGACGCCCCATCTTCACTGGCACGTCATCCCACGCTACAATCTAGATAAGCATTTTCCAAACTCGATATGGGGTCTGTCGCAGCGTGCAGGAATTTCGCATCAGCCACCTGAGTTACAAACAAGGCTTGCCAAGAGCATATACAAGAGACTGTCGGGGCCGACGTGAGGCATCTATGGATGCGCGCAGCGTAATATTAAGCTGTTTCCGGGCTGGCGATAATGGGCACGCGTGCAGATAGTGCACATAGGAGCTCGTAGCTGATGGTGCCAGACGCGTGGGCCACCTCCTCTACGGGCAGACCCTTCCCCCACAGTGTTACGCTACTGCCGACATTGGCAGTGGGTACCGCACTTAAATCTACAGTAAGCATGTCCATTGAGACGCGTCCCAAGACGCGCGTACGATGGCCTTCAACCAATACTGGTGTACCGGTAGACGCATGACGTGGGTAGCCATCGGCATAGCCACAGGCGACTACACCGACCCGCATGGGGGTCTCTGCAATGAACAACCCGCCATAACCAACACAGTCACCAATGCGTAGCTCCTGTACAGCAAGAATACGACTTTCTAGCGTCATTACCGGCCGTAGGCCAAGTTGCTCTGCGCTAATCTCGGCGAATGGTGATGCGCCGTACAGCATGATGCCCGGACGCACCCACTCAGCGTGCGACTCTGGATGGCGTAACAGGGCGGCAGAATTGGCCAGTGATCGCGCCATATGATATGGCGCGGTTAGCGTAGTGAAGGCGTCTAACTGCGTGGCGATGCCTGTGCGTTCGTCAGCATGAGAAAAATGTGTCATCAGGGTGATGTCGCGTACGGCAGGGTGGGCCTGGAGTTTCTCTAGCGCAGTCAGAGCTTTGTCGGGAGTAAAGCCCAGGCGGTTCATTCCGCTCGTAATCTTGAGCCATACCCCTAAGCTGCCATGGTGTGAGTAGTCATCCAACATGCTGATCTGCTCTTGATTGTGTATTACGCAATCAATTTTATGCTCCGCCACCAAGGGTAAATCGTCTGTGGTAAAAAATCCCTCAAGCAATAAAATTGTTTGTCGAAACCCGGCGTTGCGCAGACGCACCGCGTCACACACATCTAGCAGCGCAAAGCCATCCACCGCCTTTAGGGCCTCGGCGGCACGCAGCAAGCCATGACCGTAAGCGTCCGCCTTGATCACCGCCATGATGCGCGCGTTACTCGTAGAGCGTGCGACCTGCAGGTTGTGCTTTAACGCAGAAGAATCAATGCGAGCATGGATTGGGCGTGGCATCGGCGCAGAGCTGTAGGATAAAATGGACTGCCTTCATAATAGCAGGCATCCTGTTTTCGTGATATAAATTGAGTCTTTGAAAATTACACTTTCTCGCCACCAATGAATCGTGGATTTTATATCATACTGGCGGCGCAGTTCTTTTCTGCACTCGCAGATAATGCCTTGCTGTTCGCTGCCATTGCCTTGCTGCACGAGGTGCATGCACCAGAATGGCACACCCCGATACTGCAGGCGGTGTTCGTGATTTCGTATATTGTTCTCGCCCCTTTCGTAGGTGCTTTTTCTGACTCTCTGCCCAAAGGGCGGGTCATGCTTATCAGTAACGGCATTAAATTGGGGGGCTGTGTAGCCATGCTGTTCGGAGCAAATCCGCTCCTGGCCTATGCGGTGGTTGGGCTGGGCGCGGCAGCCTACTCCCCAGCAAAGTACGGCATTTTGACCGAGTACCTGCCACCCGATAAGCTGGTGCTGGCGAACAGCTGGATGGAGGGGCTGACCGTTGCCGCGATCGTTCTGGGTGCGGTGCTGGGGGGGACATTAGTTGGCGCGCATGTTTCAGCTCAGATGCTGCAATGGTGGGATGTTCCTATGGTAGAGACTGGCATTGATTCTGCACCAGAATTGGCGATAGTCATTGTTGCGGCGACCTATCTGGTCGCAGCGTTATTCAATCTGTATATTCCGCGCGTCCCGATAGAACACCAACCAATAAGTCGTAGCCCGATCGCCCTGATAGGCGAGTTTATGCACTGCTTTAAATTGCTATGGAAGGATCCGCTGGGGCAGGTGTCCTTGAGTGTCACCACTTTGTTCTGGGGGGCGGGTGCCACGCTACGCCTGATTGTGCTGGCATGGGCTGCCACCGCGCTTCACTATGATATGGGGGAGGCCGCCACGCTCACCGCCTGGGTTGCCATTGGTATCGCCATCGGTGCGATACTGGCGGCGAAATTCGTCCAGTTAGAGCACTCCGTAAAGGTTTTGCCAATGGGTATTGTGATGGGCCTGGTTGTGTTGGCCATGATCCCGGTTACACATCCGCTGGTAGCCATTTTTTTGCTCATTGGCATAGGCGCAATGGGCGGCTATCTTGTCGTGCCGATGAATGCCTTGCTGCAACATCGTGGCCACCTACTTATGGGTGCCGGGAGATCGATCTCTGTGCAAAATTTTAATGAAAATATCAGCATATTTTCTATGCTTGCCTTGTTCTCCTGGATGCAAAAAATGGAATTAAGTATATACACCATCACCCTTGTGTTTGGGCTGCTGCTGTCCGCTGCTATGGCGGTGCTGTATAGAAAACATGGCCATGATCAGGACGCGGGACAGATGTAACCTGCGGTTGATGTTACTTTAAATCTTCAACGGAGATCCCGTACTCAGAAGTCCACGGTACGGGCCACGCCCAAACGGTTAATGAGAACTTGGTTCCGGAGGTGACATCAAGCACTTGGTGGGGGTGGGTAACCTGTCCCGGCCAAAAGAGAGCGTGCCCAACGGGAAGATTCTTGTTGTTGTACTCTTGCCGAGGAAATACAAGGTCACCACCGGTAAAGTCATCATTAAGCTTGACCAGCATGGACACCAACGAGACGTCATGATGTAGCTTCATGTTCTTTACGTCATTCTCTCCATAGCGCACAAAGTAAGGGGAGGTAAACCCTATAATGTTTAACAATGGGAATACGTACAGCAAGGAGGGGAGGCACTTGTCCATAATCTGTTTGCAGATATCTATTGAGAATACCCTGCTTAAGTTGTGAAGATTTAGCTCGGACGCGGAGTACTGGTCCGGGTTGTGCGCATAAAATAACTCAGGCCGCGAATCTAGCTCTGTAATTAGCGATGCGCAGTATTCCGGCGTCCAGAAGGGGGTTGAATAGATATCGGTGGCGACCTCTGTAAATACACCACATTTGGGGGCGATATAGTCTTTGCTGTGTAATATTTTCATAAGGTTATACCTTTAAAGTGGATGCAAAATTCTCTGTGCTTTAGCATTGAGACAGATAGTACACCCACTTTAAATGTGGGTCTATCTTGCCATGGAGGCCTTGGTGTATGGCGGTCAGGTGGGGTGGGGCGCATTAGACTGCCACAAGATTGTCTGATGATCTTGCGGATAAACTATTTGGCATAGTGGAGTGTGACGCGACTTGTTCGGCCGAGCTCACGGGTATAATAATCACTTTTGGTTAGGAGAAAAAATGAATCTAGATCGAGTTGATGCTGGCCGCGACCTTCCCGGTGACTTTAATGTCATTATAGAGATACCCATGAATGCCGATCCGGTGAAGTACGAGGTGGACAAGGAGACGGGCGCCATGTTCGTGGATCGCTTTATGTCCACGGCGATGCATTACCCTTGTAATTATGGGTATATCCCTCGCACCCTGTCTGAGGATGGGGATCCGGTGGACGTACTTGTGATCACGCCGGTACCTCTTATTCCTGGGGTGGTGGTTCGGTGCAGACCGATAGGTATGCTGAAGATGACCGACGAGGCTGGCTCAGACGCAAAAATATTAACAGTGCCGATTGATAAACTGTGCAGCCTGTATCATAAAATAAAATCACACTCAGATCTTCCTGAGATTGTGATTGCACAAATATCGCATTTCTTCTCCCACTACAAAGATTTGGAGGTGGGCAAGTGGGTCAAGGTGGACGGTTGGGTGGGGCCCAAGGAGGCCGAGGCAGAAATCTTGAGTGGGGTTAAGCGTTACCAGGCAGATTAACGCGGGACCTCTCGAGGTAACTTGCGCTGGGCCGGCGACCGGGTTGCATGGCATCCGAAGTTGGCCTCCTGATGCGAGTGGGCCCTGGGGTTTGAGTGTCAGCATGTGCAGCCAAACATCCATGCCTGCCCAATGGATCGCGACCTTCTCGATCTGGGATCATATATGAAGTATTACCTCGGTTTAGATTTTGGTACATCCGGGGTGCGCGCTTGTGTGGTGAACGAATTAGAGGTGATCGCTCATAAGGATCACATCCACTACCCGGACGTCACATCGCAGACCTATTTAAATTGGCGTGAAGCGCTACATGCACTAATGAGGCGCTTGCCGCGTAACCTTGGCGCTGAATTGCATGGTGTCGCCATTGCCGCCACGTCCGCCACAGTCTTGTTGTGCGATGGCAGCCTTGAACCAATCGCCCCCGCCCTGCTTTACTTCGATGGCCGTGCGCAAGCTGAGTCAGAGGAACTAAAACGTCTTGCCCCACCTGGCCATATCGCTTCTAGTGCGAGCTCTGGGTTGGCAAAGTTTTTGTGGTTGACACGGAATACCGAGCCTCTAAATGCCACATACTTTTTGCACCAGGCAGATTGGCTAGCCGCCCTGCTTACTGGTTTCGGGGGTGTGAGTGATTATCATAATGCACTCAAGAGTGGCTATGACGTAGAGCGTATGTGTTGGCCGGACTGGATTAAGCGTTTGCCGCACGCCCATCTTTTGCCGCAGGTTGTCGCCCCCGGGGCAAATGTTGCCTGCATCGATCCGCTTGTGGCAAAGCACTTTAATATCAATGAGGCGTGCATGATCTCTGCTGGCACCACGGACAGCATTGCCTCTTTTATTGCTGTCGACGGGCACGGAGCGGGCTTTGCTGTCACCTCCTTGGGTACCACCATGGCGCTCAAGCTGCTATCAGAGCAACGCGTGGAGTCGGCGCACCATGGTGTGTATAGCCATCGCTATGNNGTGGTTGGCGGGCGGCGCATCTAATGCCGGTGGCGGAGTATTACGACAGTACTTTAGCGATGACAAAATCAATGAGCTAAGTCAGGGTATTGACCTTGGCACCGAAAGCCCTCTTGACTACTACCCCCTGCCTCGATTGGGTGAGCGGTTCCCGATTAATGACCCAGCCATGGAGCCACGTTTAACGCCACGCCCAGCGGATGACTCGAAATTCTTGCATGGCCTGCTGCAGGGCTTGAGTCGTATCGAAGCGACGGGGTACGCCAAGCTGGTTGAGCTCGGAGCGAACCCACCCTCAGTCGTTGTTACTACTGGAGGCGGGGCAAAAAATAAAACATGGGGGAGGATACGAGAATCATTGTTGGGTGTACCACTTCAGATGGCGGATCAAACCGAAGCCGCTCTTGGTGCCGCAATGCTGGCTAGGCGTGGATTGGCGCAGGGGTAGCAACAAGATCTGGGGGCGGGTGTTGTTAGGCTTGTGTGCTCGGTTGTGGATTGAGTTGCATTAAGTTTACGGGCGGCTGAGCCAACCAACCTAGCTTCCTGTGCTCTGTAACGACAGTGGTAAATATACCACCTCGAACGTAAAATTTTGCGGTGAGTCGCATGAATCGCGGCTGGGCGGCGGTGATTAAGTCCTGTAGGATGCGATTGGTAACATCCTCGTGAAAGTGCCCCTCGTTCCGGAACGACCAAATGTACAGTTTGAGACTTTTTAGCTCAAGGCAGGTAGTATCTGGGACGTAATCAAGAACTAATGTGGCAAAGTCTGGCTGACCGGTCTTGGGACACAGGCAGGTAAACTCTGGGATCTCCATGTGGATATGGTAATCGTGCTCTGGACTTGGATTGGAGAAGGTCTCCAAAGACTTGCTGGGTAAGGTGCTCATTTTGATATCCCTCGTGGGTCGGTTAATATGCACTATATTACTAATGTCGGACTGATTACAATTGCGTCTCTCTCACGTCAAAATCGCTGGCTTTAAATCATTCGTTGATCCTACTCATATTGCCCTGCCGGGGCAAATAGTTGGCATTGTTGGCCCGAATGGCTGCGGAAAGTCGAACATCATTGACGCATTACGCTGGGTGCTGGGCGAGTCCCGTGCTTCGGCGTTACGTGGTGAGTCCATGCAGGACGTAATTTTTAATGGCTCAGGCAAGCGTAAATCAGTCTCTCGAGCTAGCGTGGAGTTGATTTTTGACAACAGCCTGGGTAAGGCTGTTGGGCAATGGTCAAGTTACGCAGAAATATCCATCAAGCGTGTGCTGCTACGCGACGGAGATTCAATTTACCACATTAACAATCAGCATGTGCGACGGAAGGATGTAACCGATATCTTTTTGGGCACCGGCTTGGGTGCGCGCGCTTATGCCATCATTGAGCAGGGCATGATTTCGCG
>DKNB01000088.1:21465-21876 GCA_002470125.1 Gallionellales bacterium UBA7399
CAGATCACTCGCTTGACTGAGCAGGCTGCGATGGCCAGGAACTATCGAGATTTAGAATATAAGCGCGACACCACGCAGCAATTGCTGTGGCTTGTAAATAAGCGAGACGCCGACACCCGCAGGGCACAGTTTGCTCAGGCTGTAGAAAAAACAAAAAACGAGCTAGAAAGCGAGACCTCGCAATTACGTGAAATGGAAAGCCTACTAGAGAAGGCACGCGTTGAGCATTATTCCCAAGCGGATTTGTTGCACGCCAAGCAGGGCGAGCTATACGCTATTAATGCCGATATTGCCAGACTAGAGCAACATATCGTCCACATCAACGATCAGCGCGCACGCCTAAGTCAGCAGATAGAAAATGATACCCTCCAAATAGAGCAACAGCGCACCCAGTCGCAAAGCGTGCAGTCG
>DKNB01000088.1:21893-28058 GCA_002470125.1 Gallionellales bacterium UBA7399
TGCTGACACACTGGCAACAAAAGCAACAAGAGGCTGGCACCCAGGTGGGCGACTTAGAGATTCAGGCAACTTTAGAGGCGCAGCATCTTCCTCAGGCAGAGGAGTTGGTACGCACCTGGCAGGAGCGCCACAACGCAATGCAACGCGACCACCTTGTTTCGCAGCAGCAATTCAAGCTTATCGACGCCCAGCGTGAACATGTTCAGCATAATGTTCAGCAGCTGGAGCTACGGTGCTCGCGCTTATTTTTGGAGCAAGACAACCTTCCGCAGGTCGATCATGATAGGTTGGCAGAGATGCAACGCCAGCTGCTAGATGCAGACGCTGAACGAAAATCTCAACAGCAACAGTTAACGCAGCTTCAGGTGCAACTGCCGGAGGCGGATGCGAGGCGCAACAGCCAGCGTGTTGCGATACAGGATCTGGAGCGACAGCTGTCACAAACAGAGGCAACGCTTTCGGCATTGCAGCAGCTCCAGCAGCAGGTTGACAACAACCAAAACCTGAAAGAATGGTTAACCAGGTATCAGCTGGACCAAACCCCACGCCTGTGGCAGTCAATTGACATTGAGGCTGGCTGGGAGGATGCGTTAGAGGCTGTTTTACGAGAACGTCTTAATGCTTTGGGCCTGTCGAACCTGGATGTTGCTGCACAGTGGGTTGACGCTCCGCCAGCAAAGCTAGCTGTTTTTGTAGCAGACGAGGCACACAGCCCCAAGGTTCTGCATGATGTTGAGTTGATGCCGTTGGTACAGTTTGTGAGTTGTCGAGACACACGAACCACTATGGTGGTCAGCGATTGGCTGGCCAATGTGTATGCTGCAAAAACCTTAGAGCAGGGTTTGAGTTTGCGCCACCGGTTACCTGCCGGCGCTTGGCTGGTGACTCCACAAGGGCACCTGATTGGTGTGCACAGCCTACTGTTTCATGCTCCAGATGATCAGGTCCACGGTGTACTAGCTAGGCAACGCGAAATTGAACGCCTGCAGGAAGCGGCACAACAACAGAGAAAGTTGCTGGACCAAGGTAATCTTCAGATGGAGGAGACCGAGAGCGCCTACCGCTCTATCGAGAGTCGTATTGCCCCTGTGCGAGCGGTGGATGGTGAGCTACAGGAGCGTCAGCATGAAATACAGGTGAATATTTTAAAGTTCACACAAGCCAAGGAATATAGTCAAGAGCGCGCCACGCAGATTGCTCGTGAACTACAGGAGCTAACCGAACAGTCAACCGCTGAGCGGAGCCAGCTTGAGGGGCTTGCGGAGCGTATGAACGCCTTGCGTGAGGGTATCGCAACACAGCAGGCCGACGCTGAGATGGTGAAGGGGCGGGCTACCACCGAAGAGGCTGCCTTACGTGAGCAGCGTGAGCGCTCACAAAAAGCGCAGCATCAGTTACAGGAGGCCCGTTTTTTTAACAAAACATGCACGGATAAGATTGCTGATCTAGAACATAATTTTAAGCAAATTGAGCTAGCGCTAACGCAGCTAGAGGAGTGCTCTGTGCGTAGTCATGCCGAACTTGATGGCATAGAAGATGGTACCAGCAAACAGCAGCTACAGGAGGCGCTACAGAAACAACAACTCGGCGAACAAGCGCTGGCAGAGACGCGAAGCCTAATGGAGCAGGCCACCGATAAACTGCATGCACTAGAGCGAAATCGCTTGTCATGTGAACAAAAGCTGCACCCGTTGCGTGAGAAGGTTGGCGAGCTGTCTCTCAAGGAGCAGGAGATGCGCTTGCAGTATGAAAAATGGGCAGAGCAGCTGCAGGGTGCTGATGAGACAGCATTGTTGGTCTTGTCGGAGAGTATGAGCACCAAGCCAACCACGTTGCAAAATGAGTTGAATCGTTTGAATGGTGATATAGAGCAGTTGGGAGCGGTGAACTTGGCGGCCCTTGAGGAGTTGCAAGCCGCAGAAGAGCGAAAGACATACCTAGACATTCAGGCGAAAGATTTGGCGGATGCAGTGGACACACTGGAGGGTGCGATACGTCGCATCGACAAAGAATCACGTGATCTGCTGATGGCCACCTACAATGAGGTCAATCGCCACCTGGCAGAGATGTTCCCGGTGCTGTTTGGNNGTGTGCAAGTGATGGCACAACCTCCAGGCAAGAAAAATACCTCCATTAATTTGCTGTCTGGAGGCGAGAAGGCATTGACCGCCATTGCCTTGGTATTTTCGCTGTTTCAGCTCAATCCAGCACCATTCTGTTTATTGGATGAGGTGGATGCGCCGTTGGACGACACGAACACAGAGCGACTGTGCAAGCTCATCAAAAAAATGGCACAACAGACCCAATTCATCTTTATCAGCCATAATAAAATCACCATGGAATTAGCGCAGCAGTTGGTGGGGGTGACCATGCAAGAGCGTGGTGTGTCACACGTTGTGGCGGTGGACATCGAAGAGGCGCTCCGCCTTCGTGATGACAGCACAATAGCTGCGTAGTGGTGATTGACGAAAGATTTTAAAATCCTTGTGTCGGTGGTTCNNCCAGGTAGCTCAGTTGGTAGAGCATGCGACTGAAAATCGCAGTGTCGGTGGTTCGATCCCGCCCCGGCTACCAAGCGCTTCTTGGACTGCCTGGGTATCCTAATTTAATCACTGCCGTAAAATTATTATTTATTTCCGTGCAATAAGGACGGCGTTGCTACCACCAAACGCGAAAGAGTTGGACAGCGCAGTTCTTATGGTTTGTCTGCGCATGCAGCCTGTCACCACGTCAATGCCCAGACTTGGGTCGTTCACCCGACAGTGGGCGGTAGGCGGAATTATACTTTCCTGCATAGCGAGGATGGAGGTGGCCAGCTCTATTGCACCACCCGCGCCCATCATGTGACCGTGCACTGCCTTGCTCGAGCTCACTGGCGGTGTGTCGTGAAATACCGTGCGCAGTGACTCTGCCTCGACCGAATCGCCAACCACTGTTCCGGTACCATGCGCATTGACGTAGTCGATGGCGCTGGCATCAATTTCGGCGTCAGCTAGTGCGTTTTGGATAGCCCTGACTTGCTCGGTCGAAGAGGGGTGAGTCATATGCGTGGCGTCGCAAGACGTTCCGTAGCCAATCATTTCGGCCAAGATGGGCGCACCACGAGCTTGTGCTGAGGTTAGCCTTTCAAGCACCATAAAGGCGGCGCCCTCACCCAACACCAAGCCATTCCGATCGGCTGAAAATGGGCGACAGGATGCCTCTACTTGAAGATCTGGAGGGGCCAGGGCTCGTAACGCATGCCAGGCGTGCAGGATGCCGTAGGTTAGCAGCGCTTCACTGCCGCCAGCAAGTATACGTTCGGTGTACCCATGACGAATAGCGCGCAACGCCTCACCAATTGCGGTAGCCGATGAGGCGCAGGCAATTGAGTAGGTGTTGTTGACGCCAGTCAAGCCGAAACGGATAGCTAACTCTGAGGCGGGCGCATTGTTTATGCTTCGCGGCAAGGTCATCGGCGCAAGGCGATTGCGGTTTTCCCTGTAAAGATGATAGAACGCTTGGTCTACTGTAGCGCTACAGCTAGAGCCAGAGCCAAGGTGGACGCCTGTGCCGACAAGTAACTCTGGATTGTTGAGCAGCCCGGCCTCCGCTAATGCGTAGCCGCCAGCCGCCAACGCTAGCTTGGTGACTCGATCGTGAGGTGCCCCCTTGCCAACATCGCTCATGGGTGAATCGATCCAGGCGGCAATCTGTACTGGCGAGCTCTGCCCGTCAAGCGCTGGTAGCAATCGTATGCCTGAGTGTCCTGCTGCTACATTATTGAAAAACTCTCCAGGCCAATTGCCGACGGGCGAAACGACACCAATTCCGGTCACGACAACGCGATGCAATTTAGTCACCTGGGAGCTTGGCGACGATTTGATCTATAAGATCGCCGATAGTGTTTGGCAGGGTGCCGGCTTGGTCAAAATGAATCCCAAATTTATCTTCGATTTGAAACATGAGTTCGATAGCCGCCAATGAGTCAAGTCCAGCCTGATCTAGTGTCATGCTGTGCGAGAACTCACTGCGTGGAATAGTGGTTTGCGTCTCCAGAATGGAGTACAGACGATCTTCAGTGTCGTTCGTTTGGGTCATGGGAGCTTAATTACACTTGTCCTTGCACAGTAAGGGCATGTTAGTTGATGCTAAGTTTGCTATTGTAACTCGCCAGATCGCTTATGTATCAACTGATTGATCCGTAAAGACTGCGAGAGACTTTGGCTCAATTGAAAGGTTTCCGGGCTTGGGGCACGCGTACTCAAAGAGTGCGGGCATCTTGAATAAAATAAGGTAACCTAGCTGCCTTGATGTCACTCTACGTTAATCTGGTGCCGAATGTCGCTGCCTAAAAAATATTTTAAGAAATTCCTGCCTAGTCACGCAACATTTGCAAAGAGTTTTTGGGCGGGCTGGTTTGGGGGCCGACTGGTTCATCCAAATTTATGGCATCTGAATAGACGATCCGTTTCGGGTAGCGTGGCGATCGGACTGTTTGCGGGACTCATCCCGGGACCACTGCAAATAGTAGGTGGAACCCTGTTGGCGGTGCTATTTCGCGTAAATGTGCCGGTGGCCGCGGTTACCACGCTGTACACCAACCCGTTCACCATCGTACCGCTTTATGCGCTGGCCTATCAGCTGGGTTTGCTTGTGACTGGGTACAGCAACGACCAGCCTGTCGTCGACCTTTCTTTGCCAGAGATGACACTTATTAATTGGCCAACCGTAATTTTTGATTGGCTCGTATCGCTAGGCAAGCCACTCGCGGTTGGCTTACCACTCATGGCGGTAGGCTTTGCTGTTGTGGGTTACTTTTGCGTGCGTATGCTTTGGTACGTGATTGTAGTATGGGAATGGCGAAGGCGTAGATCAAGGCAGCACTGACATTGTGTTCATACACCTGTTCCTGCAATTCTGCGCAGACCCTCGAAGACCTTGCGCATTGAAATAAATTAAAAATTGGTATGGAAAAGCTAAATCAATTAAATTTTGATAACACGTTCTCGCGATTGCCAGCCGCATTCCATAGACGCCTAGATCCTACATTCCTTCCCGACCCATACCTGATTAGCTTTAATGCCGATGCTGCTAAATTGATTGATCTTGATACGAGAGAGATCGAAAATACTAAACGCTATACCGGCTCCTGATGGGTTGCGTAATGTTGTGGTGAGCTGCTCGTCATAACATGTAGAAACGCCGCACTTCTCTACATCAGATGGGGTCAGGGAAGGGCGGCAACTCGTTTTTTTAATGATACGACTACATTAAATGAGGCCTAGCGTATAGGTCTATAAAAGACCCAAGGATTCATTGCCATGCTAAATAAATGCAGAGATTTAAAGGACTGGCTACTTTACCTTGAGACCAAGCATCCCAAGGCTGTTGATTTGGGCCTTGAGCGTGTTCAAAAGGTTAGACAACGCCTAGGATTAAACCCAGGCTTTCCCCTTATCGTTGTTGGTGGGACCAATGGCAAGGGCTCGGTGTGTGCAATGCTGGAGAGCATGCTTCATGCGGCGGGCTATGTGGTTGGCTGCTATACCTCGCCACATTTGGTGGACTACAATGAGCGAGTCCGTGTTGGACGTAGACAGCTCAGTGATGAATTGCTGTGTTCAGCATTTGAGCGGATAGAGCGGGCGAGTAACCCAGCCCATCTCACGCAAGCTATCGATACTGGCTCGCAAGACAATAATGAACTGTCAGAGATTTCGCTGACCTACTTCGAATTTGGCACCCTCGCTGCAATGCAGTGTTTTATAGATCAGGGGGTGGACGTGGCAATACTAGAGGTTGGCCTGGGTGGTCGGCTGGATGCGGTTAATGTGTTTGATCACGATTGTGCGATCGTTACCAATGTGGATATGGATCACATGGAGTACCTCGGCGACACGCGTGAGAAGATTGCGTTTGAAAAGGCTGGAATCTTTCGTGCTGGGGTTGCCGCCATATTTGGTGATGCAGATGCGCCCCCCGTGATTCGTACGCGAGCGCAGCAGGTTGGTGCGAAATTGAGGTGCCTTGGCGAGCAATTTAGTTTTACGGCGGATGAACAGCAGTGGAACTATTATAGTGAGTATGGTGCGCGCAGTGCGCTTCCTTACCCCGCCTTGCGTGGAATCTTTCAATTACACAACGCCTGCGCTGCGCTGGCGGCGCTGGATACGCTTAAGGATA
>DKNB01000030.1 GCA_002470125.1 Gallionellales bacterium UBA7399
GATCGAGTGCACGCGCAGCAACCTCTTTGTGGTGTGCGACGGCGCCCTACTCACACCCGACCTATCTCTCTGTGGCGTCGCGGGGGTGCAACGAGAGCGTGTCATCGAGTGGGCTGCCGAGCACGAGGTGCCCTGCTGCGTGAAGCAGTTTGGTCTGGCCGAGTTGCTCGTCGCTGATGAGGTATTCCTAGTGAACAGCGTGATCGGACTGTGGCCAGTACGCGAGCTGCCTGGTCGCACATGGGGCTCCCACCCAATCTCGGCAGCAGTGTTGCAATGGCTAAGCCATGCGTCTGATTAATCGCCTGCTACTTTGTGTTGCGCTCCTGGTCGCACTCCTGGCCGGGGCAATTGGCTACTATGTTATCCACCCCCTCACCTTTCCCACCCTGCCCTTAAGGTTTTCCCTAAGCCAGGGCAGCAGCCTAAGTCTCGCGGCACAGCAGATGCGCAAGGCTGGCGCACTCCCGGACGAGTGGAGGTTTATCTGGCTGGCACGTGCGCTCAGAAAGTCCGCCCACGTACAGGCCGGCGACTACGAACTAGAGAGCGCAGTCACCCCGCTGGAGCTGTTAAACACCATAACAAATTGGCAGTCCACCCAAAGTGGGGTCAGCATCATCGAGGGCTGGACGTTCGAACAGTCGCGCGCAGCATTGAACGCCAATCCGGTGGTCAAACACGATAGCGCAAACCTGTCCGAAGCAGAGATTCTCAAGCGCATTGGCGCGACGGAAGCCCATGCAGAGGGACTGCTCTTCCCAGACACCTATTATTTTTCCAAAGGCACGAGCGATCTCGCCTTGCTTCGGCGCTCCTACCAGGCCATGCAGAGACATCTACAGGAGTCTTGGCAAAAGCGTACGCCTGGCCTGCCCATTGCATCAGCCTATGAGGCATTAATTTTGGCCTCCATCGTAGAAAAAGAAACGGGGCAGCCTGGTGATCGCGGCAAGGTGGCAGCCGTATTCATAAATCGCCTACGCAAGGGCATGCCATTGCAAACTGACCCGACGGTAATTTACGGACTAGGAAATAAATTCAACGGGAACCTGCGCAAACGTGATCTTACAACTGACACGATCTACAACACATACACTCGCGCCGGCCTGCCGCCAACGCCAATTGCACTACCCGGACTGGCGTCAATACAGGCGACTCTTCATCCCGCACCCACCGATGCCCTGTACTTTGTGGCGCGTGGGAATGGCAGTTCGCAATTTTCTGTCACGCTGGATGAGCACAACAACGCGGTACGTCACTACCAAAAACAAACACATGGAACCCCCTCACCCAGATGACGGGCGCTCACGCACATAATACTTTTGATTTAGGCTATGCTCTTCCCTGCTGAACTAACGCACCGCCCGTGCAATCGTATACAATGCCGCGCTATTTTATATTGAACGAAAACAAACCACCCAATGCTAGACATTAGCAATCTTACTTGTAGCCGCGGGGATCACCTGCTATTTTCTGATCTGAGCTTTTCTCTGTCGATCGGCGAGTTGCTACAGGTTCAAGGAGTAAACGGCAGCGGAAAGACTAGCCTGCTGCGTACCCTGTGCGGGCTTATGACGCCAACCGCAGGAGAGATTCGCTGGCGCGGACAAAGCACCTCTGAAATGGGTGATGAATTTCATGCCGAGATGATTTATGTCGGTCACTTAAATGGCCTCAAGGATGAACTCAGTGCACTAGAAAATCTGCGTATCAGCGCAGGACTGGCTGGCCACAAGACCGATGACAAGCAAATAACCGTGGCCTTGCATCGTATGGGCTTGCGTGGTCGGGAAGCCCTCCCCATAAAGTTCCTGTCCGAAGGGCAGCGACGGCGTGTGACGTTGGCCAGGCTGCTGTTAAGTGGCGCACCCCTGTGGGTTCTAGATGAGCCACTCACTGCCCTGGATGTGACTGCGGTTGAGCTAATGCAAGAACTGATTGGTGAGCACCTTGTGAACGATGGCATGGCAGTCTACACGACCCATCAACCGCTACAGGTAGCAGGAGTGACGACGCGATGTCTCGCCCTATCCTAAAAAAGATATCTCTGGTTGGCCTGCTGGGGCTGATGATTCGCCGTGATCTTTTATTGGCCGTACGTCGTCGTGCTGATGTACTAACCACGCTAATTTTTTTCATTATAGTGGCCAGCCTATTCCCCTTAGCCATAGGGTCAGAGATGGGCACGTTGCGAACCATTGCGCCCGGCGTGGTATGGGTGGCAGCCTTGCTAGCCTCAATGCTGTCACTGGGAAGGATGTTCTCAGCGGACTACCTAGATGGCACACTAGAGCAGATGATGCTGGCGCCACAGTCTTTATCTACAATCGTGCTGGCCAAGATCTTTGCACACTGGGTCGTTTCCGGCCTACCCCTAGTGATCATCGCTCCGATCTTGGGTCTGCAATTTGACATGTCGGCACAGGCACTGTGGGTACTAATCTTTTCGTTGCTGCTTGGCACACCGATACTCAGTATGGTGGGCGCGGTGGGCGCGGCACTCACGCTGGGACTGCGTGGCGGTGGCGCACTGGTATCATTGCTGGTGCTGCCACTTTGTATACCGGTATTAATTTTCGGAGCTGGCGCCGTAGAGGCTGTTGCAAGTGGCTCGAGCGTAAGCTCGCACCTAGCCCTGTTGGGGGCGCTGCTGTTGGCAGCGCTAACGCTGTCACCATGGGTGACAGCGTTAGCGCTACGTATTTCAATGGAATAAAGATGCCTGCGCATCAATTTGAGTGACCGTTATTTATGAACCTGTTTAAATATTCTTCGCCGAGCTCGTTCTATGGGGTAGCCGGAAAAATGATTCCCTGGCTTGCTTGGTCAGCCGCAATCTTATTTGTT
>DKNB01000084.1 GCA_002470125.1 Gallionellales bacterium UBA7399
TGGGCAGGACTGGCGCCGAGACAAAACGAATTTGCGACTCAGCTTGAGGATGCCTCATAATGCCCGCCCATCTTGGGTAATTCAAGGCACGATGGGGTGCAGTCATTATTTAATTGCAGCAACAAGGGTGCACAAGACTCGCTAGGCCATCTTCAGAAATGACAGACACACAGATTGATTCCATATTTGCCCCTAAAGGAGCGTTGGCTGGTCACGTTCCTAGCTTTCGCGCACGCTCTCAACAAGTAGAGATGGCACAGGCAATCGCACAGGCGATCACCGAAAATAAACAGCTGATCGTGGAGGCGGGTACGGGTACCGGGAAGACTTTTGCCTATCTTGTCCCGGCCATCCTAAAGGGGGGCAAGGTCATCATCTCCACGGGAACAAAGAATTTGCAGGACCAGCTATTTCAGCGAGACCTGCCAACGGTGCGCGATGCGCTTAAGGCACCCGTTTCGATTGCATTGCTCAAGGGGCGTTCGAACTACGTGTGCCACAATCACCTGGAGCGCACTCAGTCTGAGGGGCGCTTCACCACACGTGAGGATGCGCGTCACTTGGCTAAAATTGTTAAGTACGCAAAAACAACTCAATCCGGTGACAAGAGCGGTGTGAGCAATGTGCCGGAGAACGCACCAATCTGGATGCAGGTAACCTCAACACGAGAAAACTGCTTGGGCCAGGAGTGTCCGCATCACAAGGACTGCTTTGTGCTAAAGGCGCGTAAGGACGCAATGGGGGCGGACTTGGTGGTGGTGAATCACCATCTATTTTTTGCCGATGTGATGCTTCGTGACGAGGGCCTGGCAGAACTCCTGCCGGCGTGCAACACAGTTATTTTTGACGAAGCCCATCAGCTACCTGAAACTGCCAGCTTATTTTTTGGTGATAATATTTCTACGTCTCAGGTTATTGAGCTGGCGAGGGATGCAAGGCTAGAGGCAGCAATTTCAGCCAATGACTTTGCTGCGTTACCGATCGCTACTGACGCACTGGACAAGGCTGCGCGTGATGTACGCCTGATCTTTAAGCAAGCTGAGGGTAGGATGAATGCCAACACCGTCGAGGACCTGCCTGGCTGGACAGACGCCATGACTGCCTTGAGCGACAAGCTCGGGTTAGCTAACGGCTTGCTTGAGAAGCAGGCAGAGCGTAGCGAGGGGCTGGAGAATTGTTGGCAGCGTGGGCAAGTTTTGGCACAAAAGATTCTGCAGTGGCAAAACAAGGAGCAAGTGGATCAGGTGCGGTGGCTGGAAATATTTAACCATTCCGTGCAGTTAAATATCACCCCGCTGTCGATCGCAGAAACATTTGCCAAGCAGATTAACGGGCACCCGCGTGCATGGATTTTTACGTCAGCCACACTTACGGTAAAACAAGACTTCTCTCACTATCAATCCGAGATGGGTCTCTCGGAGGCTAAAACAGCCTACTGGGATAGCCCTTTTAATTATCTGGAGCAGGCATTGCTGTATGTGCCGCAGGATATGCCGGATCCGAATAGCGCCAACTACACTGAGGCGGTTGTGCTCGCAGCTCTCCCATTGATCGAGGCCAGCAAGGGACGAACTTTCCTGTTGTTTACCAGTCTGCGTGCTATGCAGCGTGCGCACGAGATTTTATTGGCTCAGTTTGAGTCCAAACAACTTGACTACCCGTTATTGCTACAAGGAGACGGTTCACGCAACGAATTACTCAGTCGTTTCCGCGAGCACGGGAATGCAATTTTGCTGGGCAGCCAATCGTTCTGGGAAGGAGTGGACGTGCGTGGTGAGGCACTTTCATTGGTGGTGATAGACAAGCTTCCGTTTGCGTCACCGGATGATCCGGTTCTGGCGGCACGCTTGGCACAAATTGCTAAACAGGGACGCAACGCCTTTATGGAGTATCAGCTTCCTCGCACGGTCATTAATCTAAAGCAGGGTGCAGGGCGACTCATTCGGGACGAGACGGATCGCGGCGTACTCATGATCTGTGATCCGCGTTTAATAGAAAAGTCTTACGGAAAGAGAATCTGGCAGAGCCTGCCACCCTTTAAGCGTACGAGAGATTTAAGCGAGGCGGTCAGCTTCTTTGTAACGCGCCCCGAGTAAATTTGTACTGATTAGCGTGGTTGCTTAACGACGCGCAGGTAAGGCTTTACCGTCTTCCAGCCATCGGGGAAAATCGTCTTGGCATCGTCATCAGATATAGATGGCAAGATGATTACATCGTCCCCATCTTTCCAATTAACGGGCGTGGCAACCTTATGCCTGGCAGTTAATTGCATAGAGTCAAGAACCCTTAGGATCTCATCAAAATTACGGCCAGTAGACATGGGGTAGGTCAACATGAGCTTGATCTTCTTGTCCGGACCAATAATGAATACAGAGCGGACGGTGGCATTAGTGGCTGCCGTACGACCCTCAGAGGTTCCGGTCTCCGAAGCGGGCAACATATTGTAGAGCTTGGCCACTGCCAGGGTCTCATCCCCGATCATGGGGTACTTAACTGCGCAGCCTTGTGTCTCTTCGATGTCCTTTGCCCACTTTGTGTGGTTGTCGACAGGATCCACGCTTAGACCGATTATCTTGCAGTTCCGTTTCTTAAATTCAGGCTCCAGCTTGGCCATGTAGCCTAGCTCGGTCGTACATACGGGCGTAAAGTCTTTTGGGTGAGAAAATAGTATCGCCCATCCGTTGCCAATCCACTCATGAAAGTTAACGGTACCCTGAGTAGTGTTAGCAGAAAAATTTGGTGCTTCATCATTAATTCGCAGTGACATTGGTGTTCTCCATTAATTTAGACTGTGTGGCAATGCAAAGTATCGCTGTGTCAGGGGGGGCTGGGCACGCCTAAAATGGGCAGCGTATCCCCTCTTCGGAAGTATACGCCTAGTAAGCGAGGGGGCGGTACGCTATTAATAATGTTTATTAATTATATTTAATATCAAGTAGTTAATATATTATATTCGACCAATTTCTTCGCTATATTAATGCCTGGGGAGATAGTTTATGACGAATGGAGGCGGCAATTCCTGCCGCATCCAGGCCACACGCGGCCAGCATTTTTTCTGGCTCGCCTTGCTCTAAGAAGACGTCCGGCAGTCCAAGTTGTAACAAGGTGTTACCCAGGCCATTTTGATGCAGGCATTCTGCCACCGCGCTACCCGCGCCGCCCTGGAGGGTATTTTCTTCAACGGTGACCAGTAGGGCGTGCTCACGGGCCAGCTGTAGAATTAACTCTGTATCTAGAGGCTTAATGAAGCGCATGTTGGCCACGGTCGCATCGAGCATGTTTGCGGCACCCAAGGCTGGGGTTAACATGGAGCCGAAGGATAGTATTGCCACGCCCGTTCCCGTGCGACGCAGCTCACCACGCCCGATAGGGAGGGCTTGCATAATCTTATTGGGTGTTACGCCTGGTCCACAACCGCGCGGGTAGCGCACGGCGGTCGGTGTGTTGAGCTGGAATGCGGTGTAGAGCAGCTGACGGCACTCGTTCTCGTCGGCTGGCGCCATGACGGTTAGGTTTGGAATGCAGCGCAGGAAACTTAAGTCAAAGCTGCCCGCATGTGTGGCGCCGTCAGCGCCAACCAACCCAGCGCGATCGATTGCCAGAAGGACTGGTAGATTTTGAATGGCAATGTCGTGTATCAGCTGATCATATGCTCTTTGCAAGAAGGTGGAGTAGATCGCCACGACCGGCTTGTAGCCCTCGCATGCCAACCCCGCCGCGAAGGTTAGCGCGTGCTGTTCGGCAATGCCGACATCAAAGTAACGCTGAGGAAACTTTTTTGAGAAGTCGACCATGCCGGAGCCCTCGCACATGGCAGGGGTGATGCCGACCAAACGCGCATCCTGTCCTGCCATGTCACACAGCCACTCACCAAAAACCTGTGTGTAGGTGGGGTTCTTGGGTTGCCCTTTGTTTTTTGCTGGGTTGGGCTTGGTGGAGATACCCTGCTCTGGATTGAATTTACTGACGCCGTGATAGAGCAGGCAGTCCTCCTCCGCGCGAGCGTAGCCCTTACCCTTTTGGGTGACTACATGTAGAAACTGGGGCCCCTTGAGCTGACGAATGTTGCTGAGGGTTGTGATTAGGGTGTCGAGATCGTGCCCGTCGATAGGGCCGATGTAGTTGAAACCGAATTCCTCAAACAGTGTGCCCGGCGTAACCATACCCTTAACGTGCTCCTCGGCGCGCTTTGCAAATTCGAGTACGGGCGGCATGCCCTTTAACATTTTTTCGCTGCCGCGTCGCATGGCGGCATAGAAACGTCCCGACATCAGCTTGGCTAGGTAATTATTGAGCGCACCCACGGGACGCGAGATAGACATATCGTTGTCGTTTAGAACGACCAGCAAATTTGTATCCATCACGCCAGCATTGTTAAGCGCTTCGAATGCCATACCCCCACTCATTGCGCCATCGCCAATGATGGCGACAGAGCATTGGTCGCTACCTTTTATTTTTGCCGCTACCGACATCCCTAGAGCTGCACTGATCGATGTGCTGGCGTGGGCGGTGCCAAATGCGTCGTAAGGACTCTCGGCGCGGTTGGGGAAGCCGGATATGCCGCCTGCCATGCGCAGCATCTTCATTGACTCGCGTCGTTCTGTCAGGATTTTGTGGGTGTAGGTTTGGTGGCCAACGTCCCATACCAGACGATCATGAGGCGTATTAAATACGTAGTGCAGGGCGAGGGTGAGCTCCACTGTTCCGAGATTTGAAGATAGGTGCCCACCGGTCTTGCTGACTGACTCCACCAGAAACTGGCGTAATTCGTCTGCCAGCTGAGGTAATTGCTTACGATCTAGCCGACGAAGTTCATCGGGGGTGTTGATGGTATTGAGTAGTGGAACCATCAAAATTTTCTTAATAAAATAAAATCAGCCATCTCGCACAGGCGGCGTGCTGACTTTCCGAATCCGGCGAGCGCATCGAGCGCCTCTTGGTGTAGTTCGCTTGCCATGTCCTTCGCTGCCTGGACCCCAAGCAAGGTAACGTAGGTAGGCTTGTCGTGCTTTGCGTCTTTGCCTGCGGTCTTGCCTAGGGTTGCGGTGTCCGCCTCACTATCAAGCACGTCATCCACCACCTGAAAGGCTAGGCCAACACACTTTCCGTAGCGGTTTAGTCCGGCTAACTCTGTCTCACTCAAGGAGGGCGCGCACTGGGCGCCAAGTAAAATTGCGGCTCGAATGAGTGCGCCGGTTTTATGGATGTGCATGAGTTCTAGCTCGGGTAAGCTCAGCTGGTTGCCTACGCTGGCCAGATCGATCGCCTGCCCACCTGCCATACCACGTGATCCGGAGGCCGTAGTTAGCAGCTTGATCATGGCTAGCTGCTGCGTGGCATTGTCGCTAAGTGGATGCTCGGCTAATAATTGAAATGCCAGGCTCTGCAAGCTATCGCCCACCAATAGTGCGGTAGCATCATCGTACTCAACGTGACAGGTAGGCTTGCCGCGTCGGAGTACGTCGTTGTCCATGCAGGGCATGTCGTCGTGTACCAGTGAGTAGGCATGAATGAATTCGACAGCGGCGGCGACGATGTCTACTCGTGCGCTGTCTGCTCCAGAGAAATCACCAGCAGCAAAGGCTAGTAGTGGACGGACACGCTTGCCACCACCCAGCACGCTATAGCGCATGGCGCTGTGCAGGCGACGTGGAGTGGTCTCCGACGAGGGAAGCAGTTGGTTGAGGATGTTCTCGAAACGCTCCTGATGAGCGCTAGCCCAAATATTGAAATCAACGCCGGGCATCGTGCAACTAGTCCTCTTCTTTTTGAGAGGAATCGCTAGAGTCGGCAGGGTTCACAATAAAATCTTTTAGGATGCCATCCTCCAGGATGCGCACTTGCTGCTGCACGTCCTCTAGACGGCCCCGGCAAATTTTTAGCAGTTCGGCACCGCGTTGGTAGGAGGAGAGGGAGTCCTCGAGAGACAACTTGCCCACCTCCATATCGGCAACCAACTGCTCAAGCTCGGCCAGCGCTGCTTCAAAGTTGGGTGTTTTTTGAGGTTTTGCTGCCATTTAGTTAGCTTTCGGGATTGTTCTAGCAACTCGGAACCCGAGATTATTGATGCGTTCGGTTGCCTCTATACCCTCGCGATAGCTGACGTTGAAGCTCTCTGAGCCGTATTCAAACGATCCTCCACGAAGGATAAGCTTCGCACAGTCGCCCTCTCGGCAGCCATCTGTCCACTGCCACACGTTGCCCACCATGTCGTACAGACCGTAAGGATTGGGCTTAAAGGTTCCCACTACCGCTGGAAGGTGGGTTCTTTTGCCGTACCGGCTTTCGCAGCCGTTGCAGTTAGCATTCTTGCTGCCAAGCTCGTCCCCCCAATAGTATTGGGTACTGGTACCAGCCCGTGTGGCCAACTCTAATTCGCGTTCGCTCGGCAGGCGATAGGTTTTCCCAGTCTTCTGTGACAGCCACTCAAGATAGCTCTGTACGTCATTCCAGCTCACGTTAGTCACCGGTTGTCTCAGGCGACCCCACTCGTCGGGTGGGGTGTAGCCATTGCAACCACCATCTGCTACGCAGGCGTCCCACTCATCGAAGGTGACCGTGTATTTGCCGAGTTCGAAATCGGTACCAGGAATGGGCACCATGACAGGGCAGGCCGTGCAGGCTGTGTCCGCTACTTTCTTGAGAGCGGACTTCGATTGCTTGCCTTCGGGGGCTGTCTTATCCACCAGCAGGACATCAACTGTTTTAACTACGTTGTAGTTCACCTGAATCTCTTGCTCGAATATGCGATCACTTCCACCGCTATTTTTTTTCTGCACCTTGAGTTTTAAAGTGCCAGTGGGAACCTTAATATCCAGCGGGCACTCACCCTTAAATTTATCGTTAACAAATATCTCTGCGCCCACATCGCTGCCTTTACACATCACGCTCAGCGTGGAGCTGGCAGCATATGCATTAGCCGATGCCACGGTCGCACCCAGCANNAGAGTCATCTAGATGACTATTATCCTACACAAGCAACATGTAATCCATTGGTGTATTGAGGTACCCACCAACCGTGAAATTATTTCAACGCCCTGACCAACCTGAATCCGGTGTCGTGGTTATAGCCCTTGGTGTCATCCTTGAAGCGGGTATCTACCCTAATGTGGTCCGCCGTCTCGTTCCAGGACCCCCCACGCAGCACTCGTTTGGAGCAATCGCCCTCCCAGCAGCTGTCCGTCCATTGCCAGACATTGCCAGACATGTCGTACAGGCCAAAGCTGTTTGGTTTAAAGCTACCCACGGGCGAGGTTGTTCTGTTGTCCCACTTGCTCCCGCAGCCGTAGCAATTGGCGTTAATGCTGGAGGCAGAATCTCCAAAGGGAAAGATACCCCAATAGTATGGGGTGGTTGTGCCTGCTCGCGCGGCCACCTCCCACTCTTCCTCGGTTGGCAGGCGGTAGGTGTTGCCAGTTTTTTTATTTAACCATTTGATATAGCCTTGTGCGGCCAGCCAGCTCACATTCATCACCGGTCGAGTGCCACGCCCCCATTCCTTGTCTGATGGGCGGTAGCCATTGCAGCCCCCATCTAGCACGCAGGCGTCCCACTCATCAAAGGTGACTGTGTATTTTGCCATGGCAAAGTTTGTGCCTGGAATAGCGACCATTTCTGGACATTCAAGGCACCGCTTGCCATCCGCCCCCAGTTTCGAGTTTGAGTTCGTTACGCCCTGTGTTTGTGAGTCGTCCTTGGGTTGTAGCACGCTCAGCGTTACATCAATTTTTTTGGTGACGTCATCACCGATACGAATCTCTTGTTCGAATATTCGGTTGCCTAAAAAGTTCGACTTCATGAGCACCGTCAATTTTAGTGTGCCAGCATTCACCTTAACGTCTAACGGGCATGCGCCTTTAAATTTGCCATCAATTAACACTTCTGCGCCTATATCGTCACCCTTACAGATGACGTTCAGGGTCGACCCAGCTGCGTATGTGTTGGCTGACATCAGAAGGGATAGGGTTGATAGGAGTAACGTATAAACTAATTTCATGGGGTCTCCATTTTAAAATTGGGGCGCATTGCTGCTGCTGCCTGGTTAAAGATTTTTATTTGGTGTGTGCCATTGTACGACAACCGCCCTCAGGGTGATTATCGGCACGCCCTGTAGGGTCAAGAATCTTGATTCGGTGGTCGACACCAAGAAATCAAGTAATATTGAGATATTACATCCTACTGCTTGACTTTGCACAGATAAAGCAGGCGCTCGGTGTGCGTATCTGGGAGGGGTAGTGCTTGGGTGAGCAGTCACGATGCCTGCGTGATGGGGTGATCGGGTGACAAGGCATGACTTTGGTGCGCGCTACATTTATCTAAACTGCGAAAGATGGGCAATTAAGTATGGCAGTGAGACAGGGCACATGGGTATGACCCGCACCATATTCTTATCTATGCTGCTGCTGTGCGTTAACGCACAAGCCATGACACCATTCGCCGTCCAGGACTCCAGCGGAGCGCGAGTAGCCTTTACCTTACCCCCTGAGCGCGTCATTTCGTTAGCCCCCAACCTGACCGAGTTGGCCTATGCCGCCGGCATGGGTGAGCGCATGGTGGCGGCTACGGCTTACAGTGACTACCCACAGCAGGCTGCACATCTTCCCAGGGTGGGGGATGCATTTCGTCTCGACTGGGAGCGATTGGTCGCGTTTAAGCCAGACCTGGTGCTCGCGTGGGGGAGTGGTCTTTCATCGCAGGATCGTATGAATTTTGACAGGATGGGGATCAGGGTGTTGGTGTTGGAGCCTCGTGACCTTGCAGACATCCCCAAGGCATTGCTCTTGTTGGGACGCATTGCAGGTACCGAGGCCGTGGCGGGCGCTGCCGTACAGGCCTTTGTGCAGCAGCTTGATGCCCTGCGTAGGCAGTACGCCAAGCGCACCCAGGTGCGCACTTATTTTCAGATTGCAGCAACACCACTCCTGACGGTGAACGATACGCACATAATTGGTGACGTGCTGCGCTTGTGCGGTGGACGAAACGTATTCGCAGCATCACCCCTACTAACCCTTGCTATCTCGGATGAGGCGCTGGTCAAAGAAGATCCGCAGGTGATGCTGGCCGCAGCCACCCCGGGGGAGCAAGATGGGGTGCGAAGCTCGTGGCTAAAACTGCCGCTGACCGCTGTGCGAAGAGGACGTGTCGCATTCATTGACCCAGATCTGATTAGTCGCGCCACGCCACGCATCCTGCTTGGCTCAAAGCGGATATGCGAGCAGATAGAGCTGGCTAGACACTAAAGTTGGATTGTATGATGGTCGAGTAAATAATAATTTTGTGGGCGGCAATGATAAATACTGATGCGACAGACGTACATCCCAAACCAAGTTATAGCCTCTGGCAATTAATTGTCTACATGCTCAAGCTGGGTACTTGGGGCTTTGGCGGCCCAGTAGCCTTGGCGGGTTACATGAATCGCGACCTAGTTGAAAAGTATCGCTGGATCACCGAATCCGACTACAAGGAGGGGTTGGCGTTAGCGCAAATGGCGCCAGGCCCGATGGCGGCTCAGCTGGCAATTTACTTGGGTTACGTGCACTACCGTATTCTGGGTGCCACGTTGGCCGGCATTGCCTTCGTGGCACCATCGTTCTTGATGGTGGTGGGGCTGGGGTGGGCTTATGTCGCTTACGGGGATCTGGCCTGGATGCAGGCGGTCTTCTACGGGGTGGGTGCGGCCGTGATTGGCATTATTGCGATTAGTGCCCAGAAGCTCACCAAGAAAACCATTGGCAGAGACAGGCTGCTCTTGGCAATCTACATTGTCATGGTGGGTAGCACCGTGATTACTCAGTCTGAGATTGCGTCTTTGGTATTTGCCGCAGGCGTCATCACTTGGTTTTATAGGGCGCCACCGAAATGGCTTAGGGGTGGCGGCCTAAATACGCTGATGATGACTCAGGCGCCGACCTTTACCAGCCTTTGGGGGAGCCTGGACCTATCGTTGCTGACTCAAATCGGGATCTTCTTTGCCAAGGCGGGGGCATTTGTATTCGGCTCGGGCTTGGCGATCGTTCCATTCCTATATGGTGGTGTGGTGGTGGATCACCAGTGGCTCACCGAAAAGCAGTTCGTTGATGCGGTTGCTGTCGCGATGATCACCCCTGGGCCGGTGGTGATCACCGTGGGCTTTATAGGGTACCTGATCGCGGGTTTAACTGGCGCAAGCGTTGCGGCATTGGCCACCTTCGTGCCCTGCTACTTATTCACCATCCTGCCGGCGCCATATTTTAAAAAGTATGGAAAAAATCCTAGCCTCGTGGCATTCGTTGATGGCGTGACGGCCGCCGCCGTGGGTGCCATCACGGGCTCCGTCATTGTGATCGCCCAGCGCTCCATTATTGATGTGCCGACAGCGTTGCTGGCGGTAGCCGCCACGGTACTTCTGTGGAAATATAAAAAGCTCACGGAACCGGTGGTGGTCATCGCTGCCGCGTTGATTGGCTTGGTGCTGTACCCCATATTTAGGTAGTCAGGTCACAAGAAGGGCAGCGACCTGACACGAGACGACGGTCACTCAGCTCATGAACGGGTAGTCCGTATACCCCTTTACGTCTGCGGTATAAAAGGTGTCCATATCGGGAGCGTTGAGTGGGGCGTTGGCCTTCATTCGAGCGACCAAATCCGGGTTGGCAATGAAAGCGCGACCAAATCCGATCAGGTCGGCCTCCCGATTCTGTAGCGCACTTTCTGCACCGGCACGATCAAATCCGCCAGCCAAGATGATGGGCCCACCAAAGATGCTCCGCAGCTTAGCCTTGAATTCTGCCGGCACAGCTGGTGCCCCCATCGCCGAATGATCAAGCAGGTGCAAATAGAGCAATCCCATCCCCGACAGCTGCTGAACCAGGGTAGCGTACTGAGCCTCGAGCTCGGGGAAGGCGCCGGTGTCATTGAACGCACCGTAAGGAGATAGGCGAATGCCGACTCTGTCTGCACCAATTGCTTGCGTGACCGCGTGAACAATCTCGAGTGCAAATTTATTACGGCCCTCGATGCTGCCACCGTAGGCATCGGTGCGCTGGTTCACGTTGCCATTTAGAAATTGCTCGATCAGGTACCCATTGGCCGCGTGTAGCTCGACGCCATCAAAGCCCGCTCGAATGGCTAGCTTGGCTGACTGCGTGTACTCCCAGACGGCACGCGTGATGTCCTGGATGGTCATGGCGCGAGGCTTGCTGTGGGGCTGGGTGCCCTCCGAGTCTGAGTGCATGGTCCCGGGGCAGATCGTGTCGCAAGGGCCGATCACCTCCGCACCCTCCGGCAGGTTGGAGGCGCGTGACACGCGTCCGGTGTGCATCAGCTGAATCACTATCTTGCCACCCTTGGCGTGCACCGCATCGGTGACCAATCTCCACCCCTGAACATGATCCTCGTTGAACAGCCCAGGAATGCGAGCATAGCCCAACCCATTCGGTGATGGTGAGGTGCCCTCGGCGATGATGAGGCCTGCCGATGCTCGCTGACCATAGTACTGAGCCATGAGTGCGTTGGGTGTGTTGTCCTTGACGGCCCGACTCCTTGTCATTGGGGACATGACGGTACGATTAGTCAGTGACAGGGATCGCAACGTGTACGTTTCAAAAAGCATGTGGGGTCCTTAAGTTTTAAAAAATTTGAGTCACGGTTAGGCGGGTTTCTTCCAAAATATTTCCTCTTGTCCCATCGCGCGATTGAGCACGCGGGACAGCACAAACAATAAATCAGAGAGACGGTTGAGGTAGGGCAGGCCATGCGGTGGCACGCTCTCTAGTTGAGTCAGTGTGACGAAATCTCGTTCGGCACGACGCGCGACAGTACGTGCCACGTGGCACTGTGCCGCCACAGACGTCCCGCCCGGCAGGATGAACTCTCTGAGAGCCGGTAGGGTATCGTTATAACGAGAGATAGCGGCGTCTAGGTACAGGAGCTTGTCCTCGGAGAACGGTGCGACAGGGTACGCTAAGGCGCCACCTAGATCGAATAGGTCGTGCTGCACATGAAGGAGTAGCTCTCGCACATCATTAGGTAAGGTGTCTGCGAGTAGCACCCCGAGGTGAGAGTTCAGCTCGTCCACGCTACCGATGGCGTGGATGCGTGCACAACACTTATCCACACGTGTCCCGTCAGCAAGACCCGTAGTTCCGTTGTCTCCTGTGCGGGTCACGATCTTGCTCAGGCGATTGGCCATCACTTACTCTCCAGACAGCTTAGGTAGACGCCGGCATCCGGTGCCGTGCCGTGACGCTGAGCCTGCCAGATCATCTCGCCCAGACACTCCATCATCTGGTGCTGGGCGTCGTGCTCTGCCTCGTGTTTGGCGGTCAGCCTCTGAAAGTGCGCGCGAATGCCGTGAGGCTGGTTGATGGAGATCTGCTCCTCGATGGTGAGATGCATCATCAGGTGGAGGAACGGGTTGGTAGCACCCTGGTCTGGCGTGTAGTCCTTGTCCTGGTAGCGCTCTGGGTTCTCTAGAATTGAGTAGTACTCTGGATGCTTTTCAATAAGCTGGGCCGCAAGATCCTCTAGTGGCGTGAGCAGTGAGCTTGCACGACGCTTGCGCCAGGTCTCTATGAGGAACATACGTGCCTCGTCTCTGCTGGGATTAAACATTATATTTTCTTGTGACGGTACTCACACAGGTCAACGATGCCGCATATATTACACTTAGGCGTGCGTGCCTGGCACACATAACGCCCGTGCAGGATCAGCCAGTGGTGTGCGTTAGGCTTAAACCTGTCTGGCACGAACTTGAGCAGCTTCCGCTCTACCTCGAGTACGGTCTTGCCTGTGGCCAGACCGGTCCGGTTGGACACACGAAAGATGTGCGTGTCTACCCCGATGGTGGGCTGGCCAAAGGCGGTGTTCAGTACCACGTTGGCGGTCTTGCGTCCCACCCCGGGTAGTGCTTCGAGTGCCTCACGTGTCTCTGGCACCGAGCCATCGTGGCGGTCTAGTAACATTCGGCAGGTTTGGATGATGTGTCTCGCCTTGGTCTTGTATAGACCAATACGCTGAACGTACTGGCATAGCTTTTCTTCACCCAGATTGAGGATGTCTTGTGGGGTGTTCGCCACTGCAAATAATTTTCTGGTGGCGGCGTTAACACTCACATCCGTAGCCTGCGCCGAGAGAATTACTGAGATTAGTAGCTCGAACGTGGAGCGATACTCCAGTTCGGTGGTGGGGTTCGCGGTCTTCGCCTGTAGGCGCGAGAAGATTTCTTGACGTTTTTCTGAGTTCATGGGGTTGCGTCAACGTAGGCGAAGTTATCGTCACCTATATTTTACCTGACAACACGGTCGCGGGATCTAGGCTTACACATTAGGCGAGGCAATCGTCATGACAGGTGGCCGATTCGTGACGTCGGGTTGATGGTATGCTGTGTCGTACAAAGGTTGCCGTACAACCCCTTCCTGAGTAGGCCTTATCTTGACGGATAGGCTCACTGTGCGATACGCTGAGATCAAAGTTGTTTAACCAAATGATAGTTTAAAAATTTTATGTCCAAAGAGAAAATAATGGGTTTTGCTGGCTACTCCGGCAGCGGCAAGACGACCCTGCTCGAGAAGGTTATTCCCTTCCTGACCGCGGCGGGATTGCGCATTGCGGTGATCAAGCATGCCCACCATGATTTTGACATCGACAAGCCCGGCAAGGATACGTATCGTCATCGTCAGGCGGGCGCAAGCGAGGTGCTGATTGTCTCGGCACAGAGGTGGGCCCTGATGCATGAACTGAAAGACGAGCCAGAGCCCAGCCTAGAAGATCTCTGCGCCAAGTTCTCGCCGTACGACCTGATACTGGCCGAGGGCTACAAGCGTGCTGACATCCCAAAGATGGAGGTGCGCCGTGTTGAGACGGGATCCGAAAAGCTGTACCCGACTGACCCGGGCATTGTTGCGGTGATTACCGACAGCAAGGACGCGTGTCCGCTGCCTGTTTTGAACATTAACGCGCCGAACGAGGTGGCCGCGTTTATCTTGAGCTATTTTTCCATAGGAAAATCATGAAAATTGAGATCATCTACTTCGGGAAGCCGAAAGAGGTCCTGGGTATATCGCAGGAGGTTGTGGACGTTCCGGGGAGCGCGCTAACGCTTTCCGAGCTGCTCGCGTGGCTGGTCTTGCGTGGGGGTGCGTGGACGAACGAGATGAACGAGGACAACGTTCGCTGCGCGGTCAACCAAGAATTTGCTGGCCTAGCAAGGCCGCTGGGTGAAAACGATGAGATTTCGATTACCGCGCACTACCATGGTTGTAACGAGTTTTGGGTTGGCGATCCTCGTTTGAAGCAGATGCCACGCAGCCCGGGCTGCTAATTCTGCGCACACCTCTTTAATGCTTGGCCGCCCCAAGGGCGCTGGCTATTTTATATTTTGAATGACTGTTTTGAGGGTGATCCATGAAAATTAAATTGGTGTACTTTGGCAGACC
>DKNB01000076.1 GCA_002470125.1 Gallionellales bacterium UBA7399
TGCACTTTACGAGACAGGATGTGCTCTGTTCGCTTTTGTGCTTCCAATTCATCCACCAGCCGTTTAATGTGCTGACTTTGGCTTTTATCAACCACCAGTACGGCATCCACCGTCTCAATAACAATTAAATTGTTAACGCCTACCGTACCAACCAAGCGGCTACTCGCATGAATGAATGTATTGGTTGTATCAAAAGTTAACGTGTCGCCATGCATCGCATTACCATGTTGATCTTGTGAGCAAGCTTCCCACACGGCATCCCAAGCGCCCAAGTCACTCCACCCTGCATCGAGCGGAACCATTTTAGTCACAAACTCAGAGCCCGGACACTTCTCAATGACAGCGTAATCTACAGAATCGCTAGGAATTTGAGTGAACGCGTCTCTGTCCGGACGCACGAACTGCAGGTCGACAGATCTGGTTATCCAAGACTTTTCTGTGGCCGCTAAAATATCTGGCCGGAAGTGTTTCAGGGCATTTAGCCAGGTGGCAGCCTTGAGCACGAACATACCGCTGTTCCATGCAAAGTCACCACTCTCGATATAACCTTGAGCAGTTAATATGTCTGGCTTTTCTACGAATTGAGCAACCACATAGTCATCGTTAGCGCCCGCCCCGCCTTGATATTTGATATACCCATACCCGGTCTTCGGCTCAAGTGGGGCGATGCCTAAAATAACTATCGCACCTGAGCTCGCGGCACGGACACTATTTTGCAATGCTCGCGTGAATGCCTTGTTATCACTTATCGTCTGATCGGCGGGCGTTACCACCAAGATTGCATCCGCATCTGCCTCGATCGCCTGTAAGGCAGCCAATGTCAACGCTGGGGCCGTATTACGGCCAACGGGCTCCAACAAAACTTGCGCGCTTACAGTTGGTATTTCACGCAACTGATCGAGGATCAAGAAGCGATGCTCCTCATTACTTACCAACAAGGTCTCGCCGACGACAATGTCGTCCGCTGTCAATCCATTGACGCGCTCCACCGCCTGCTGAAACAAGCTAGTTGTTCCCGACAACACCAAGAACTGCTTAGGAAATCCGGAACGGGATAGCGGCCAAAGTCTAGTGCCCGAGCCACCACAAAGAATGACGGGGGTTATGCTTAATGTGTGTTTTTTACTCATTTTTCTCTGAATGGCATCCTTTAGTCGGCACCAAACAGATCACGAGTGTAAATCTTTTCGGTCACATCACGAATCTCGTCCGTCACTCGATTGGCGATGATCACATCCGACATACCCTTAAACCTCTCCAGATCTTTGATCACTCTGGAATTAAAGAAGTCTTCCTCTTTTAGGATGGGCTCATACACAATAACCTCTATGCCCTTAGCCTTGATGCGCTTCATGATCCCCTGGATGCTGGAGGTGCGCAAATTGTCTGACCCACTCTTCATGATAAGCCGGTACACGCCCACCACCTTTGGCCGGCGAGCGATGATGCTCTCCGCAATAAAGTCCTTGCGTGTTGCGTTGGCGTCAACGATAGCCTGGACCAAATTCTGAGGTACGTCCTGATAATTTGCGAGCAGTTGCTTGGTGTCCTTTGGTAGGCAATAGCCGCCGTAACCAAATGACGGATTATTGTAGTGCGTGCCTACACGTGGATCGAGGCAGACGCCCGTTATAATTTGTTTTGTATCTAGGCCGTGAATCATGGCGTAGCTATCCAGCTCATTAAAGTAAGCCACCCGCATCGCCAAGTAGGTATTCGCAAAAAGTTTAATCGCCTCGGCCTCTGTCGAGCCAGTAAGCAAGATCTGCACGTCCTTTTTGATGGCGCCCTCTTGAAGTAGTTGCGCGAAAATCTTGGCTCGGTCCAGATCTCCACCGACCACAATACGGGAGGGATGAAGATTATCGTGGAGCGCTTTACCCTCACGCAAAAACTCGGGGGAGAAGATCAGGTTGTTGCAGCCCAGCTCCTGTTTAATTTTGGCAGTGTAGCCCACGGGAACCGTGGATTTTATTACCATCGTGGCCTGCGGATTAATACGCATCACATCACGAATAACAGACTCCACCGCCTGCGTGTTGAAGCGATTTGTGCTTGGGTCGTAATCTGTCGGGGTGGCGATCACCACAAAATCAGCACCCTCATAGGCCTCACGAGGATCGAGGGTTGCTCTTAGTTGAATACTTTTATTCTTAAGGTAGGTCTCGATCTCGCCATCTGCAATAGGGGATCTCCCATGGTTAAGCATGTCGACCTTGCGTGGGTCAATATCAAGGGCGACCACCTCATGGTGCTGAGACAATAAGACCGCATTCGACAGCCCCACATAGCCTGTGCCCGCTACTGCAATTTTCATGTTAGGAGTACACTTTCCATATCAAAAAATCATCTACGGGAACGCTTACCAGCAAGGAAGTCCATGCCCGCTCAGTCGTTAGTATCTTAACAGACTCGAGATCTTTGTCTTGGTCACTCGCCCTTAGGCTATTTCCGCCCACAGGTCATGTGCATCAGAGTCGGTAACCGTAACGCTCACGAGGTCGCCCATGTTTAATGCTTGGCCGTCCTCGATGTAAACTAGACCATCTATCTCTGGTGCGTCCGCCGAGCTACGTGCGATCGCACCCTCATCATTAACCTCATCCACCAGCACCTCCATGGTGCGGCCAACTTTACGTGCGAGACGTACGCCACTAATGGTTTCCTGTAGCTGCATCAGGCGAGCCAAGCGCTCTTGCTGAACCTCGGGCGGGAGGTGATTCGGCAAATCGTTGGCGGAGGCGCCTTCGACTGGCGAGTACATAAACGCACCGACGCGATCCAGCTGGGCCTCCCTTAAAAAATCAAGCAGCTCCTCAAACTCCGCCTCTGTCTCGCCCGGAAAACCAACGATGAATGTGCTACGCAGGGTAATGTCTGGGCACACCTCTCGCCACCGCTGAACACGGTTAAGCACATTCTCACTGCTTGCAGGGCGCTTCATCAGTTTAAGAATGCGTGCGCTGGCATGCTGAAATGGAATGTCTAAGTACGGCAAGACTAGTCCATCTGCCATCATAGGAATAACCTCATCGACGTGTGGGTAGGGGTAGACATAATGCAGACGAACCCATACACCCAACTCACTCATGGCACTTACGAGCTCAGTCATGCGCGTCTTAATCGGTCGACCCCCCCAGAATCCCGTACGGTACTTAATGTCCACACCGTAAGCGCTGGTGTCTTGCGAGATAACCAGCAATTCCTTTACACCTGCCCTAACCAAGTTCTGCGCTTCTTGCATCACCTCGCCCACCGGACGGCTCACCAAGTTGCCACGCATACTAGGGATGATGCAGAAGGTGCAGCGATGGTTGCAGCCCTCTGATATTTTGACGTAAGCGTAATGCTTGGGAGTGAGTCGTATGCCCTGCGGAGGTACCAGGTCACTATAAGGATCGTGCAGTCTGGGCAGATGCGCGTGGATCGCCTCCATGACCTCATTGGTCGCGTGTGGGCCTGTAACCGCCAACACCTTCGGATGCGCATCTTTCACGACACTACCCTTGGCGCCCAAGCAGCCGGTTACGATAACCTTACCATTCTCGGCTAACGCCTCGCCAATGGCCTCGAGTGATTCCGCTACCGCACTATCAATAAATCCGCAGGTGTTGACTACCACCAGATCAGAGTCTGCGTAGTTGGGGGAGATGATGTAGCCCTCCATACGCAAACGTGTAAGGATCTGCTCCGAGTCCACGGTTGCCTTGGGGCAGCCAAGGGATACCATCCCGATGCGCTTTGGTTTAGACATAATTTATTTCAACGATTAAGTATTCCAGCCGACATCCGCACGGCCAGAAACGACAAAAGTCGTTCAGCCAGTCTGGATCCTATCCCACCTTTAAGACACTCATCAGCCAGACCGTTCCCACGCCCAGAGCGATAAGCATTACCTGCTGCAGGGTATCGCCTAACTGGGCGCGCTTGTGTAGGCCAGGTATTAGATCTGCAACCGCAACGTAGATCATGCTCGCTGCCGCCAAGGCCAACAGCGAGGGTATCCAAGATTCCATGGTCTGTAGGGTAAAGTAGCCCAACACGCCGCCCGCCACCGAGGCAAAGCTAGAGATTAGGTTGAGCTGCAGGGCGCGCAGCTTGCTATAGCCAGAGTGCAGCAGGATGGCAAAATCTCCAACCTCTTGCGGAATCTCGTGCGCGATGATGGCCAGCGCCGTGACCAGGCCCAGGTGCACGTCGGTCAGAAAGGCTGCGGCGATGATGATTCCATCCACAAAGTTGTGGAACGTGTCGCCCACCATGATCATGGTGCCGCTGCGTCCATCGTTATGGTCGTGCCCGGCGTCCATCACCAGATGCGCCTCACAGTGCTCGTGGTGACAATGCCTCCAGAGCACCAGCTTCTCCAGAATAAAGAATAATAAGATGCCGAACAGCACCGTACCACTCAAGAGGGCCACGTCCTTGGTGAGACTGATCGCCTCTGGCAAGATATTAAGAAACACTGCCCCTAGTAGCGCGCCTATTGCGTAGCTCACCATCGAGCCAAGGTAGCGCTGTGAGCGGTTATTGAGCGCAAACAATGCCGCACAGGTTACGCTTAAGGTGCCGCCTGCGATGCAGGTGACAATGATCCAGACCAAGATACTCATAGGGACTTTTAAAAGGTAAACAAGGCGGCGATTATACCTAAAGGCGGGCGAATCACTCTCCCGGTGCGCTCACCCCCTTTTAGCCTATAAAACATTAATCGGAATTTTCAAGTAATGAACGCCGTCGCTCTCCGGTGGTGGGAGCCCCCCGGCGCGAACGTTAATCTGGATTGCCGGCAGGATGAGTACCGGCATGTCTAACGTCGCGTCGCGTCTGACTCGCATTGCGACGAACGCCTCTTCGCTGATCTCATCACGGATATGTATATTCTCGGCGCGCTGCTGTCCGACGGAGCTCTCCCATTCTGGGCTGCGTCCGTTGGGCGGATAGTCATGGCACATGAACAGGCGCGTACTGTCTGGCATGCTCAGCAGCATGCGTACCGACCTGTACAGGGAGTGTGCGTTCCCGCCGGGGAAGTCACACCGGGCTGTGCCCACGTCGGGCATAAATAGCGTGTCACCCGTAAAGATCACATCACCCACTTGGTAGGCCACATCCGCCAAGGTGTGCCCGGGTACATAAAGCGCCTTCATGCTCAGTCCGCCCACCTTAAACACCTCATCCCTCTTAAAGAGATAATCAAACTGAGAGCCGTCCGTTCTAAATCTCGCCTCAAAATTAAATATCTTCTTGAATGTGCCTTGCACGGTCTTGATCATTTCATTGATGGCAACCTTCCCCCCCAATTGCTGCCTAATATAAGATGCTGCCGAGAGGTGGTCCGCGTGCGCATGCGTCTCGAGGATCCACTCAAGTTTCAAATTCTTGCTACGCACAAAATCAATGACCCTGTCGGCCGACACCGTGCTCGTTCGGCCCGATTTTGGATCGTAGTCCAACACAGAATCTATGATCGCGCAGGGTGAGCCTGGGGTCTCGTAGACCACGTAGGTGATCGCGAACGTTTCGGGATCAAAAAATGGTTCCACACACGGTGATTTTTGTTCAACAGTCATACGGCAACCCTCGCTTCCATACCCAACGCTCGAATGCGTGCAGCAAACATCTCCAATTTCGGCACCGACAGTGTTGACAGGTGGGCTGCCTCCGATTGCAACGATGGCCTCGCCAGACTGTAGAGCAGCACCCCCATGGGCCTAATGTTGTCACGCAGCAGACCGACTAAAAAATCTAGGTAGCCATCCTCGTCTTCCTTGCTGGGTGGCTCACCATCCCACATGAACCAACAGGTTTGCAACCAGGTCGGACACAAGGAGATGGCGGTGGCTAAATTTTGGCGCACTTTAGACAGGGACAGGTTGGTGCCGTTGACCTGCCGCATCCCAGCCTTACTGACACGATCAACCTTAAACCACACTTCGCCATTCAGGCGTGCCATCCTAAGCTGACCGGCCTGCACGCTCTTGCGGTGCATCAGGCTGCCATTGGTGATCAAAATTAATTTTATCTCAGGAGGTAACGCCAGCTCTTTCATAACCCTTCCGATGAGCGTAATCACCTGCTCAAACTCTTTTGCACTGGTTGGCTCTCCATTGCCCGACAGGGCAATGTCCTTTATATAACGCAGCTCCTTTGGTACACGACGTTGCATAAAATCACCGTGTAGCAGCTCGTCAAGAAAGCCTCGCAGCTCCACCTCCAGGTGGTCTAAGTCAATCGGTGGTGCCGTACCTCGCTTGAGGTTAGGAACCTGACAATAGACACAACGCCAATTGCAGGCATTATTAGTGTTTAGATTAATGCCGACCGACACCCCTCCCGATCGTCTCGACACCACTGGATAGACATATCGCAATCCGGCGCTGTCGCGACTGTGATCAAATACATTCAGGCTGGATTCGCTCAAGATTTTATAATGGGCAAATATTTAACAGGATCAACCGCCTTGCCGAAGCGGCGTATCTCAAAGTGCAGGCCGACATGGTCGCTGTCCGTGCTGCCCATCTCTGCGATCTTTTGACCCTTGCTAACGCTTTGCCCCTCTTTTACGACCAGCTGGTCGTTATGCGCATAAGCACTAAGGTAGGTCTTGTTGTGCTTGATGATAATCAGCTTGCCGTATCCGCGTAGGCCGCTACCGCTATAAACCACCTTGCCCGCAGAGCTGGCGACAATTGCTTGGCCAAGCTTCCCCGCGATATCAATCCCCTTGCGGTTTGCGACCTCAGAGAATGCGCTCGTCAGGGTACCGGCAGTTGGCATGCCCCACTCTGTTCTGCCATCCTCATCATCGACAGCCGCCTCGGCCTTGGCTTCATGTCCGGCGTCAGATCCACCCTTGCTCGACGCTATCGATTCGCGCCTCTGTGAGCCCTCTTGCATCTTTTCAATTTGCACCACAGTCTGCTCGGTATAGGGCAGCTTGGCTACTCTGGGCTGACCCTTGACTGGTACGTCGAGCGAGTGATCTTCCGCCACGGCCTTGACTGAGCCCCTACTAATGGGTATGCGCAGCTCGCTCCCCACTTGGATCAGATCATGGTTTTGAATGCCATTGACTTCGGCGACCTCTCGATAATCGAGGCCGTAACTAAAGGAGATGCTGTAAAGAGTGTCACCTTTTTGTATGACGTAGGCCTGCGTACGTGCGTCTGCATTTTTTGATGCGGTCCTATTCGCTGGCGTCGTGACCTGCGTGGTAGACTTTTTAACCGTCACCCCGCGCTCCACTATGGGCGCATAGGTCCCACTAGAGGAGCAACCTGACATTGCCGCTACAACCACGACAAGCGATAATCGAACGGCAAGAATCTTGGGCATCATATCTTCCCCGTCAATAAGGGCACGAACTTCACCGCCTCCAGGCGGGTCTCACGATAGCCCTCTGCGTCACGCTCAATTAGATACAAGAACTGCTCTTGCGCGCCCAATGGCAAGACCATCCTGCCACCCACAGCCAACTGATCAAGCAGCGCCTGCGGCACATGCGTCGCGGCGGCGGCCACAATGATGCCGTTAAACGGTGCGGCAGCCGGCAAACTGTTGTTGCCATCCGCATAGCGCAGAATAACATTTTGTATCTTGAGCTCTTGCATGTAGCCCATTGCGCGCTCGTACAGGGACTGCACACGTTCCACCGAATATACATCACGTGCAACCTGCGCCAACACTGCAGCCTGGTAGCCGCAGCCAGTACCGATCTCTAGCACACGGTTGAGTGTGGCGCCATTGCGCATCACCTCGATCATGCGCGCCACAATGTATGGCTGCGAAATAGTTTGACCAAAGCCAATTGGCAACGACACGTCATCATAGGCGCGACTCGCCAGCGCCTCATCCACGAATATATGGCGTGGCACCGCATTCATCGCGGCCAGCACTATCTCGTCCCTAATCCCTTGATCACGCAAGCGCTCTATCAATCGCCCTCGTGTGCGTTGTGATGTCATGCCAATACCGCTGTGTCGTGCGCTCACGTGGTAGCACCAGCCAGCCAGGTCTGCACCGCATCGAGTTGGCTGTACTCTGTCAGGTCCATCTGCAGCGGCGTGATTGACACACGGCGCTGGGTGATGGCATGAAAGTCAGTGCCCACGCCGGCATCTTGCTCCTTGCCGGCCGCCCCAACCCAGTACACTGTCTCGCCGTGTGGATTAGTGCCCTTGACCACTGGCTCTGCCTTGTGACGCTTACCCAAGCGAGTCACCTCCTGACCCTGCAATTCCTCGTAAGGGATGTCTGGAACGTTCACATTAAGTAGCCATGGGCGAGGATGCGTGTGCCGTTTAAATTGTTCGACTAGATCAACTACCACGCGTGCCGCCGTCTCGTAGTGTGCCCACTCCTTGCCCACTAGGGAGACCGCGATCGCTGGGATGCCTAGAAGAAAGCCCTCGGTGGCGGCCNNAATAAATCGTATCGTCGCCCATGTTGGCACCCGCATTGATCCCAGAGATAACCATGTCCGGTTGGGTGTCCAGCATGCCCGTAACCGCCAAGTGAACGCAGTCCGTTGGCGTACCGTTAACATAATAGAAGCCGTTTGCTGCACGACGCAAATTCAGCGGACGGTCTAAAGTCAGCGAATTACTGGCACCACTACGATCACGCTCTGGCGCAACCACGATGATGTCGGCAATGCTAGACAATGCCTCTGCGAGACACGCCAGTCCAGGTGAAAAGTAGCCATCATCATTACTCAGCATCAACCTCATGTCGCCGCTATCCTTTTGATTTATATTGTTTGCATTGAAAACTTGATCGATGGTTCCACCGGTGTAGCGTACTACACAGCTCCTCATAAGTCGACCAAACACCGATGATTTTTATCGAAAAATAATAATATTTGCTGAATTGTTTTTAGATAGGGGCGTCCTCCCTGTTTACTCTTCTTTAAAAAATAAGCAGAATACGTTCACCGTTCAATCAACATTCAATCGGATGCTGCGATAGTAACGGCCTAGGCTTCAAAGGTAATCCCATGAGCCCTGATGCGCATCCCGCACGCCCACCACAACACAAATCCCATGGATCGCCAGGCAGGGTGAGTGCAACGCTAAGCGATCCCGTTTGCGGCATGCCTGTCACAACACAATCCAAACACTACTATCAGCATCAGGGGCGGCCTTACTACTTTTGCAGTTCACATTGCAAAATAAAATTTAGCACGCACCCCAGTCAATTTCTGCAATCCGAACGTCCCCTCGGACAAAACGCCACGCTTACGGCGGGCACTCCATATCTTTGTCCAATGCACCCCGAGGTTCGCCAAGAGCTTCCAGGTGTTTGCCCTTACTGTGGCATGACACTAGAGCCTGAGTTACCCAGCCCAGATGAAGAAGGCAGTATCGAGTTGTGTGATTTTCAGAGACGCTTTTGGTGGACCTTGCCATTAACTGGCATCGTCTTTTTATTAGCCATGTCCAATCACTCTCTAACTCAAATTAATACGATTCCCCTAAATTGGATCGAGATGCTACTGACAGTACCTGTTGCGCTGTGGGCGGGCTGGCCATTTTTAAAACGTGGATGGCAATCAATAACAAACCGCAGTCCGAACATGTGGACATTAATTAGTTTCGGGACGAGTGCTAGTTTTTTATACAGTGTGCTAGCTACAATCGCACCTCAGATATTTCCAAAATCATTTATCTCAATGGGCCACGTGGCAGTTTATTTCGAAGCAACAGCCACGATCATTTCGTTAACCTTGCTGGGCCAGATACTAGAACTCAGGGCTCGTTCAAAAACCTCTGCCGCCATCAAGGCCCTGCTTAATCTTGCACCAAAAATTGCTCGCCGTATTCACACTGACGGCCACGAGGAGGATGTGCAGCTGGCATGCGTACAAGTAGGGGATGTTCTACGTATCCGTCCCGGTGAAAAGGTACCCGTAGATGGGGTAGTGATCGAGGGCAGTAGTGCGATTGATGAATCAATGCTCAGCGGCGAATCTTTGCCCGTGAATAAATACATTGATAGCAGGGTGACGGCTGCCACACTTAATATTCATGGGACGCTAGTAATACGATCTGAGCGGGTTGGATCGCATACCGTGCTCGCACAGATCGTTCAGATGGTCACACAGGCTCAGCGTTCCCGTGCTCCCATGCAGCGTATGGCCGATATAGTGGCTGGTTATTTCGTGATCTCAGTGGCGGTAATTGCATTGCTAACCTTTTTCGCTTGGGGGCTATACGGACCGGAACCACGTTGGACGTATGGTTTAATCAGTGCCGTGGCAGTTCTAATTATTGCCTGCCCCTGTGCGCTGGGTTTGGCTACACCAATGTCAATAATGGTAGCCACAGGGCGAGGTGCGGCACAGGGAGTGCTATTCCGAGATGCGGCTGCTCTTGAGAACCTGCGCAAGATAGACACTCTGATCGTTGATAAGACGGGCACGTTAACCGAAGGACGACCCTCATTTAATCAGGTAATCGCAACGCAAGGATTTAACGCTAATGAAGTTCTGTGTCTGGCCGCGAGCTTAAATCAAGGCAGCGAACACCCTATTGCAGACACCATCCTGCACGCTGCTCGTGAACGCAATATTTCATTAAAAAAATCTACGAATTTTGAGGCTAGTTCTGGCATTGGCGTACTGGGAACAATTGAAGGACGCTCGCTCGCCCTCGGCAGTGCCGCACTAATGCAGCAGGTGGGGGCACCCATAGACACCTTGTCCCTGGAGGCCGAGAAGCTTCATCTAGAAGGCGCCAGCGTAATCTATCTAGCTGTTGATGGTCAGCTTGCTGGGCTACTCGTGGTATCCGATACCATCAAAAAAAGCACTCCCGAGGCACTGGTAGCACTCAGAGCTGCTGGGATTCGTATTGTGATGGCAACAGGGGATAACGTGGGCACCGCTAAAAAGATTGGCACCCAGCTTGGAATTATCGAAGTGCATGGTGGGGTCAGCCCGGCCGACAAGCTAGCACTCGTAGAACAACTTCAAAAAGAAGGGCGCGTGGTGGCAATGGCGGGTGATGGCATCAATGATGCTCCAGCACTCACCAGAGCGAATATTGGAATCGCTATGGGCACGGGCACCGATGTGGCGATGAGCAGCGCCCAGATTACTCTAGTCAAAGGAGATTTACGTGGCATTGCGATAGCACGCGCACTATCGCAAGCCACTGTAAAAAATATGAAACAAAACCTAATGTTCGCCTTTCTTTACAACGCCCTCGGCATACCCCTTGCGGCCGGCGTTCTGTATCCCCTGACTGGATGGTTGTTGTCACCCATGATCGCCGCGTTGGCGATGAGCTTAAGCTCTGTATCGGTTATTGGGAACGCATTACGCTTACGCACGAACCAGTCAATCCGCTGATCCAAATAATCACAGCGCCATTACAAGCGCTGTCAGGACTCAAAACTATCCGACACCCTATAATACGATTGGTTCATCTGGCAATTCATTCACTGCGATATGATTTTTTGGAAAGTGTTGCCGCATGTGATCAGCAATTGCATGAACTCCCTTAATCACCCCAGTCTCAAACTGACCCAGCCTAAATGCCGACTCCATCTCCAGGCAGATCTTCTCCCAACCAGTTTTATCAAGCGTGCTACACACACCACGATCTGCAATGATTTCTACGTTGCGATCCGCAAGCAGCAAGTAAATCAACACGCCGTTATTACACTCCGTGTCCCACACTCTCAGCGTCGAGAACGCATCAATAGCACGTGCGCGTGCGCCCTGATTACGACAGAGTGCAATGAAACTGAGTGACGGTTCAACCGCAAATCGTACCTGCCCTCCATGCTCAGCCTCAGTCTCACGAATCGCCCGCTCAATAGCGTGCATGGCATGCGCAGGAAATGCGGCCCTCAGAGCTAGATGGCCTGTCATTAGATGTTTAATGGTTCGTTGAATATTCATTCACCATTGTCCCGATGCTCCACCGCCACCAAATCCGCCGCCTCCACCACTAAATCCACCTCCACCAAATCCTCCGTCGCCAAATCCGCCATCGCCACGGCCAAACACACCACCCAAATAGGTTCGTCCATCACTAATCAATGTAAAAATAAAAGCAACAATCCCCGCTATTCCCGCTATTAATAGCGGAATGGCAATAAGCCATGCGAGTGCAGCGATAACAAGAGAGATAATAATTGCTGCGGGTAACCGTCCAATAAATTTACGTAATGCACCGCCCGCCACAATCACCAAAATGAAACCGACAAACATCAGCGATTCAATATCACTAAAGCCTCCCGGTGCGGCACTACGTTGACGTTGACGTGGTGGTGGCAAGGATTCCCCTTCGATGATCGCCACTAATTGCTCAATCCCTGCTGCGATACCAGTATAGTATTCCGCGCGTTTAAAACGGGGGGTTACAACTTCTGCAATAATTCGCTTCGCAACAGCATCGGGCAGCACGCCCTCCAATCCGTAACCCACCTCAACGCGTAGCGCATGATCGTCTTTGGCGATGAGCAACAAGACGCCATCATCAAGCCCCTTGCGTCCCAGCTTCCATGATTCAACAACCCGAATGCCGTATTGTTCGATCGTCTCCGGTTTGGTGGTTGGAACAAGCAATACAGCAATTTGTACGCCCTTTTTAACCTCAAATTGAGCGAGACGTGTTTCAAGTTGCCGACTCTGAGTAGCATCAAGGGTGCCCGTTAAATCAACTACGTGCCCACTGAGTAACGGTATCGCCACTTCGGCACACACCAAACCACTGAGCAACAGCAATACCAGTAGCGAGGCTCGCAGCCCAACACGTATCATGTCACTTCTTCACAGGTGATGTCTGACTTGATCCACCAAAATCAACCGTGGGCGGCCTTGCAATTTCTTTCTCGTTTTCAACTGAGAATGACGGCTTCACCTTAAATCCAAATATCATCGAGGTTAGATTGGTGGGGAAAGAGCGTACCGTAATATTAAATTCCTGAACCGCCTTGATGTACCTATTGCGGGCCACGGTGATACGATTCTCCGTCCCCTCAAGTTGGGCCTGTAGGTCACGGAAGTTAGCGTCAGACTTTAACTGTGGATAATTCTCGCTGATCACCAGCAAGCGACTTAACGCTGAACTTAGCTCACCCTGGGCAGCCTGAAATTTCGCGAATGCCTTATCATCGTTAATAAGCTCCGGTGTAACTTGCATACTACCCACCTTGGACCGCGCATTGGTCACTCCCAACAATACCGCCTGCTCTTGTGCGGCAAAACCCTTGACCGTATTGACCAAGTTTGGCACCAGATCAGCGCGACGCTGGTATTGGTTAAGCACCTCAGCCCAACTTGCTTTAATTTGCTCATCGGTGGACTGCAGGGTGTTATAACCGCAACCACTCAAAGCTAATCCCAAAAACAAAAACAGACACGACAGTCGAATACGCATAACGCCTCCTTATCACAACATCACACAGAAGAGCCGGTTAAGGCTTTCCATCCCACGCGGTCACCGTATGCCAGCGTTTATCACATGTATGTACGGTACCATACATAGCTTAAAAATGATGATAGCTACAAGCGGGTATTAAGATTTCAGCACTTAGGTATTCAAGAGTAGAGCAGGCTAGTACGTGGGTATGCATACCCACGTACCTAATTTTGACAATAGAAGCGAAATGGATCGCTCCAAGGTATCTTGTTTCTACGTTAATTTTCAAGCATGATCGTGTATACGTTCACGCTTAAAAAACTACCCGCGGGCGTACAGCGCGCCCAGCAACTCCACCTCAAAGATTAGGGTCGAATCCGGTGGGATGGTACGTCCCGCACCACGGACACCGTAGCCCAATGAGGGAGGAATGGTTAACTTGCGTACACCGCCAATCTGCATGCCTTGGACGCCCTCATCCCAGCCAGCTATCACTTCGCGCGCGCCAAGCGTAAACTGAAATGGGTCGTTGATGTCCTTGCTTGAGTCAAATTTTTTGCCATCCGTAAGCCAACCGGTGTAGTGCACGGTAACAGTGTGTCCGCCCTGGGCGGCAGCTCCGCTGCCAACAACCAAGTCTTCGTATTGCAGTCCGGAGGGGGTGGTAATTGTAGTCATCGCTTTCCTTGTGTGTGAGTTTTAGTGTTGCGTCAAACCTGGCTTATCGCCAAGATGACAGTTGCTATCGCTTCCCTGCACGTTCTGCTGCTTGTATGGTGTTCGCCATCAGCATGGCGATGGTCATCGGGCCAACTCCGCCAGGCACGGGGGTAATTAGACCCGCCACCTCTTTTGCGCTTTCGAAGTCAACGTCACCTACCAACCTGCCGTCGGGCAGACGATTGATGCCGATGTCAATCACAACCGCACCCGGCTTGATCATGTCACCCGTGACCATCTGAGCCTTGCCGGTGGCGACCACCAAGATATCGGCGTCCCGTGTGTGCTTTCCAAGATCTTTTGTTCTGGATGTGCAGATGGTAACGGTGGCACTCTTGTGTAGCAGCATGAGCGCCATCGGCTTACCGACAATATTGCTCCTTCCGACCACCACGGCATGCTTTCCGTCGATCTCGACGCCCATCTTTTCCAGCAGCTTCATTGTACCAGACGGCGTACAGGGCGGGAACAGGGTGGCGCCCGTGACCAATGCGCCAACGTTCATTGGATGGAATCCATCCACGTCCTTGCTCGGACTAATGGCCTCCAGTACCTTGTGACTATCGATGTGGGGCGGCAGGGGTAGTTGCACCAGTAGGCCATGAATAGCGGGGTCAGCATTCAGTTCGGCGATCTTTTCAAGTAACGTCACCTCCGATGTATTTGCGGGCAAAGCAACATGCCTGGAGTGGAGCCCGATTTCGGCACATGCCTTTACCTTGTTGCCCACGTACACCTTCGAGGCGGGATCCTCGCCCACGATAATGACCGCCAGTCCTGGCGTGATGCCATTCGCCCTCATCGCATCGACGCGCACCTTCAGCTCGGCACGCAACCCCTGAGCAATAGCCTTACCATCGATGATGCGAGCCGTCATGATTATTCCTTGAGATTGGGGCTGTGCCTGGTTAATAAATATTGCAAGTGACAACCGATATTATCCCACGGGGCGTCCACGTTGATCACAAAAATTGATGTAACTGTGGATCTCCAGCGTGCATCATCGAGCACACTAGAGCTCAGCGTGTAGGCGGATGGCGTACACATTGATTGGTCCGCGATCGGCGTTGTAGGCTGGGTTCTGAACGCGCTGGTAGTCGGTTGTTAGCCAGACACCTTTTTTAATGCCGATGCTGTAGTACCCCTCAAATATATTCTCGGAACGGTAACGCAAGGCGCTGTCGCCCAGAAAGAATGAGGTACCGCCAGCCTCAAGAAAACGTCGACGATCGTCCGATATCGTGTTGCGCATTAGCGAGAGTCCTAGCGTATCCTCGGTACGATTCCAGCCACCACCCTTGACTGCCAGTCCCGTGGAAAGTGAACCATCGGCTTCCGTAAAGGCGTGCGTCTCCGTGCGTCCATCTGCCTTCATGGCGCGCATAAAGAATCCAGCGCTGTTACTAATCGCCTGCTCGACATTAACACCGAGACCGTACTTAATCCTCTCTGTGCCGCGTACCGCGTATAGGGCATCGGGGCCGACATACTGCCCAGGATGTGCGTTCAGCCAGCCCAGCGCATCGTTAAAGCTCGCCAGCTTGGCGCGATTCCTCCAGCCCAGCACGCGCACACTTCCCGGAAGCCCGTACAGGACGTGATCGTGCTCAAGCTCTAGCTGGTCTCCGTAGTGCTTGTTAAGCGCGAAGTCGACCGGCAACATATTAGGTTGCTTAGGCCCCGTCATGCGACCGAAACGCAGTACCCAGTCGACTAGGTAGCGCTCTGCCGCGAAACCCCAACCAAAGCCGCGCGCATCGGCGGCGTAATCATAGGCCGCGTAAGTCCAGTTTCCCCAATTCATGAACTGGGTGCGTGGATCCTTCGCGTACTTATTTCCATCGAAGATATCCAGCGTAGAGAAGTTACCGACGGTCAGCACAAAGCGGTTCTTGTCGACCGAGCCGGCGAGTTGATTCAGGCCGGCATCAACGCGCTCAGTTCCACCGCCGTCGTTCCATGTCTGACGCACAAATAGCTTCTGTCGATAAATTTTTGGCGTGGTCCCAGCGGCACGCGTAATCTCGCCGTTAGTAAATCCGGCCAAACCGATCAGCCTGTCGGAGAATGGGACCCCCTGAATAATCTCTGGGGTGAGGTAGGCCTCCCCTCCCTCCCACGGACGAAAACCAAGGAAGGCCGTCGTGGAGAATGTGTACATCTTCTCACCGTTGCTGACGATACTGTTCGGCCCCGAGTAGGCCGCCTGGTAGGCCGGATGATATTGCCAGTTGTAGGTGAGCTGCATCCGCGCGGTAGCCTCCTCCACCTCCGAGGCTTGAGCCTGATACCACGGCAGCATAGCAAGCCCAACCCACGGGACGATCCGTCCAATGGGCACAAGAGCCACTCGAATGCGCTCGAGCACCTGGAGAAACATTAGCCACCCCCTCGCGTAAGCACGAAGCCCCACCACGTCAAAGTTGCGAGCGTATCACTGGCCATAACAACACGACCAGTCAGTTATTTAGCAGTTGAAATACGATGGACCCGGTTGCCCGGTTATTGACACCCCCACCTCGCACTCAGCGAGATAGCGGCAGAGAACTGCGCGTTATTTTACCGAGGGCATTCCGGTCGTCACAAGGACGACGCAACCACTATCACTCGAACCAGTACCCACTGGGATCTCCGCAGAATAAAAACGCGCGAATTTTAGCAGGCTGCGTAACTTTGTCAACGACAAATCACCTCGCCACCGCTTTGTCGGCGGGTGGGCTTGGGTTCGCCTGACCTGGCCGCCACCCCAAAATAAAGCTCAAAACGCGCCACTCAAAAATATTTTGCGTGAGCGCGCAGCACGCGGGCATGATCCAAATGGCAGTAATAGATGCTATCATTCGGAGCTTATGTGGGCCTACTGTTATGCCTAACTTAGCCCTCTCCGAGGGGATGCGCTGTACAAATATAGTACATTAACTACAATTATTAGCGTGATGATTTTATAATCATATACATAATAAACGTAACCAAGGATGGCCGGGCACGTGACTCAGAGACTCTCAGCGCAGCACCTACCGTTACTGACCTCGCTACTCCTGGCAGCGTTGTCCGGTGGCTGCACCCTGGGGCCCGACTTTAAAAAGCCCGTCGCCCCCACGGCCACCNNGCCACCGGTTACACGCCACAACCCCTGAGCACCGAAAAGACAGGGGCATCTCAAAAATACAGCGCGACCGCGACCATCCCGTTTGACTGGTGGACGTTGTTCCACTCGCCAGAGCTCAACTCGCTAATTGAGCGCGCCTTCAAGGCCAACCCAACGATCCAGTCTGCCCAGGCGACGTTGAATCGGATGCAGCAAAACGTGATCGCGCAAGAAGGATTCTTCTACCCGACCGTGGGTGCCGGCTACTCACCATCTCGCAACAAGCTAGCCGGTAACAACGGGGGGAACGCCTACGGCCTGCAAGCGAACGGGCAAAGCATCAACACCTACACAAACCCTGCGGGGCCAACATTCGTCAAGCCGGTCTACTACAACTACCACATCTCGCAAATCACTGTCGGCTACATGCCAGACATATTTGGTATCAATCGTCGGCAGGTCGAGTCCCTACAGGCACAGCTCAACGAGCAACGTTTTCAGGTGGAGGCGACCTACATCACTCTCGCGTCCAATGTTGTGGCGGCAGCCCTACAGGAGGCCTCGTTACGCAGCCAGATCGTTGCCATGCAAAAGATCATCGAGCTCAGTAGTGAGAACCTAGACATCATGCGCAAGCAATTCAAGCTCGGGTTCGTGTCCACGATTGACGTGGCATCACAGGAGTCCGCCCAGGCGCAGGCGGAGCAGGCGCTCATCCCGCTCAACAAGCAGCTCGAGCAAACGCGCGACCTGATTCGTGCCCTGGCGGGCAACTTGCCCAGCGAAGACGTACCAGAAAAATTTGAGCTCGCGTCACTCCACCTGCCGCAGGAGCTCCCCTTGAGCCTCCCATCACAGCTGGTTGAGCAGCGCCCAGATATTCGGGCAGCGCAGGAGCAACTACACTCGGCCAGCGCACAGGTCGGCGTGACCGTCGCCAATCGGCTCCCACAGTTCTCAATTACCGGCATAATGGGCGGCATGGCATCCACCCCTAACTGGATGTTCCAGCAGGGCGGGGGGTTCTTCTCGCTGCTTGGAAATATATCCGCAACACTATTTGACGGCGGCACACTCAAGGCGAACGAGCGTGCCGCAAGGGAGCGCCTAGTCCAAGCGAGCGCGGACTACCGAAACGTGGTGATCGTCGCCTTCCAGAATGTGGCTGACACGCTGCACGCTATCCAGTCAGATGGCGACTCCCTGAAGGCGGCAACGCAATCGGAGCAAGCCCTCAAGGTGGCCGCCGAGATCACTCGCAAGCAGTATAATTTGGGCTACGTGAGCTATCAGATGGTGCTACTCGCCGAGCAGAGTCACCAGCAGTCCCTGATCAACCTGATCCAGGCCAAGACCAACTGCTTTGGTGACACCGCGGCCCTGTACCAGGCCCTGGGTGGCGGCTGGTGGAACCGACCCGACGCCTCGACACGCACTGACCTGACCGCGTCACTCGCCTCACCCAATGAGAAACGTGCACCATGATCAAACAAGACACCACAAAAATTATAGTATTTTCTGTCCTGATGCTAGCCGCCGTGGCGGGCTACTGGGGATGGCAAAAGCTCCATACGCCACCCGTCATCTCAAGCCCGGAGAAGGCTGCCGTCCGCCCTGATCCTGACCAGGTGCGCTTTGCGCCCAACGCGCCACAGCTATCGTTCTTGAAGATAAAGGCAGTCGAGGCGTTTCCGGAGCCCTTGGTGGAACCACTGAACGGACGCATCACCTACGACGATAATCGCACCGCCCGCGTCTTCTCTCCACTTGCCGGTCGCATCATAAAGATCTCGGGTGAGATAGGCATGCGAGTCAAGAAAGGCGACTCTCTTTTGGTGCTGGATTCGCCTGACTTTGCCGTGGCCACCTCAGACAGCGCAAAGGCAGACGCGGACCTACTACGCAAGAAGGAGGTCTACGAGCGCGCCAAGAGCCTCTACCAGATTAAGGGGATCGCTCGCAAGGATGTAGAGCAGGCCATAACCGATCTCCAACAGGCAGAAGCGGAACTTCGTCGTGCCAAGGCGCGCATGAAAAACCTGAACGCCAGCGCGCCCACCCCAACCAACCAGTTCATCCTACGGTCGCCCATAGCCGGCACCGTCAGCGAACGTCAGATCAATGCGGGCAGCGAGATCCGACCAGACGCCACCAGCTCACTGTTCGTCATCACCGACCCCACCCACCTGTGGGCGCAGATTGACCTGCCAGAAAGACACCTCGACAAGGTGGCCTTGGGTGGGCTGGTCTCTATCGAAGTGGACGCCTACCCCGGCGAAGTATTTGAGGGTAAGGTGACCGCTATCAGTGGCGCACTGGACCCGCTAACTCGACGCATACAGGTACGCTGCCAGCTCGACAACACAGCACTCAAGCTCAAGCCGGAAATGTTCGCACGGATTACACCGATCTCCAACGCAAAGTCCAAGTTGCCACGCGTACCCAACACCTCTATCGTCACCCAGGGCTTGTTCAACTTTATATTCATAGAGCAGTCGACCGGGGTATTACAACGACGCCGGGTAACGCTCAGCATGCAGGGCAGCGAGTACGCCTACGTCAAGGAGGGCTTGCAGCCGGGCGAGCGTATCGTCACCAGCGGGGCACTGCTTCTCAATTCTGAACTCGGGGCAGCCAACGATGCTGTTCGCAACTAAAGGCTCTCAGTAAGGCATGCTAGAAAAGCTCATCTCCTTCGCGCTACAGCAACGCGTGTTCGTTATCGCTGGCACGGTGATACTGGTCATTGCCGGCTGGCAGGCCATCGATAACCTGCCGATCGAGGCGTTTCCTGATGTGCAGGACGTGCAGGTGCAGATCGTCACCCAGGCCGCGGGCAAGGCTCCTGAGGAGGTAGAGCGCAGCATCACCCTGCCAATCGAGCGCGAGATGAGCGGAGTCCCACGCATGACGCAACTGCGCTCCGTGTCCATCACAGGCCTATCAGTAGTGACCCTCACCTTCTCCGACCACACCGACGACTACTTTGCACGGCAGCAGGTCCTGGAAAAATTAAATGGTGTCAGCCTGCCTCCTGATGTGCAGCCCGGCCTTGCACCGCTCACGAACGCGGTGGGCGAGGTGTACCGCTACATTCTCAAGGTGCCAGACGCGATGGCCCCGAGAGATGTGCGCGCACTCCAGGACTGGGTGCTACGCCCCGCACTGCGTCAGGTGCCAGGCGTGGCAGACGTGGTGAGCTTCGGGGGCACGGTCAAGGAGTACCAGGTCCGCATCAACCCGTTCCTCTTGCGTAAATTTAGCGTCACCATCGACCAGGTGGCGCACGCCCTGAGTGTCAACAGCAGCAACGGCGGAGGAGGCGTGCTCAAACGGGGAGACGAGGCGCTGGTGGTGCGCAGCATCGGACTCTTCAAGACCCCCGACGACATCGCTCGGGTGCAGGTCACAGCCGACCACGGCAGGACGGTTTTGGTTGGTGACGTGGGCGAGGTTGCCATCGGTGACCTCTCGCGCTCGGGCATCGTGGCCTTCAATGATTATGACAACGTGGTGCAGGGTATTGTGCAGATGACCAAGGGGCAGAACGCCACACGGGTCGTGGAGGCGCTCAAGGTTCGTATCGCACAGCTCGCCCCGAAGCTGCCGCCCGGGGTGACCATCGTCCCCTACTACGACCGGACCGACCTGGTGCGTCACGCAGTCCGCACCGTGAGCGAGAACCTGATCGTTGGCGCGCTCCTGGTAATCGCCATCCTCATCTTATTTTTGCGCAACTGGTACGCCGCACTGGCCGTGGCGGTGATCATCCCACTAGCGATGCTATGCGCGTTCATCCTGTTGGATCACAGCGGCGTGTCCGCCAACCTCATATCACTCGGCGCGGTTGACTTCGGGATCATCATCGACAGCGCGGTGGTCTTGATCGAGGCGCTGATGGTCAAGCTCGCGCTTGCCAAGGCGAGTGC
>DKNB01000013.1:0-8288 GCA_002470125.1 Gallionellales bacterium UBA7399
GGCCTGAAAGTTGGATACCGCCCTGATTTGGGTTTTGACGGAGCATGGCTGTACGCTGGCGATACGGCCGTCTTGCACTTATGCTTTGACAGACCCGCACCAAAACCACCTGGTGGGGTAATTGACCATATGGCCTTCACGACTTATGGCCTAAAAAAAGTTAAATCACTGTTTGACGAGAAGGGGTACCCCTACAAAATAAAGCATCAAGAAAATGGACCGTGGCAATTATTTTGTTATGACCCAAGCGGCGCCAAGATAGAGCTTAATTTCGTAGCAACAGAATCTCTGGACTAATTAACAGGAGGAGACATGAAAACTTTAACGCAAGAATTGCAATCGGCTATCACCCCCGTGATGGCATTGAAGTTATTACAAGATGGCAACAAAAGATTTGAAAACAACCTTAAGGTAAATCGTAACCTGTTGCAGCAAGCCAATGAGACATCGGGCAGCCAGCACCCATTTGCAGTTATCCTAAGCTGCATAGATTCTCGCACATCGGTTGAGCTGATTTTTGATCAGGGCCTGGGTGATGTGTTCAGTGTTCGCATTGCCGGTAACGTCATCAATGAAGATATTCTGGGTAGCATGGAGTACGCCTGCAAAGTCGTTGGCGCTAAAATAATAGTGGTTCTGGGGCACACCCAGTGCGGCGCCATAAGGGGTGCTTGCGACCATGTGGAAATGGGTAACCTAACCGCCCTGTTAAACAAAATACAGCCAGCGATTTATGAAGAAAATAGTGAGACCGAGAATCGCAATGCAAGCAATTATATATTTGTGGAGAAGGTGGCCAGCATCCATATAAAAAGAACGCTGCATGCCATCTTGGATCGCAGCCCAATTCTAAAAGAAATGATTGAGGCCGGTACAATCGGCATTATTGGTGCTAAGTATGATGTGGCAACTGGCGTGGTAGATTTTTACGATGACACCATGATGTAGGCACTAATTAAAAATACTTGATCCGTCATAATGTCTGGCGCGCCCAGACGGAAGCTCGTTTTCTCGGTGGTATAATTCGACGGTTGGATCATTAAGCCACCCTCGATGTGTTTATAAGATGAGGTCAACTATCTTCGCTCTAATCTCTCGATTGCCGGATGCATGATGGACGGTGACGATCACTTCATGCGCGCCGCCCTGGTCATGGCGAGAGAGGCGGAGTTGCTGGGCGAGGTTCCGGTGGGCGCCGTCGTGGTAAAGGATGGCGTTATCATTGGGCGCGGCAGAAATTCCTCGGTTGGCCTTAGTGATCCGTCTGCCCACGCTGAACTCTTGGCCCTGCGTGATGCGGCGCAGCGCTTGGGAAATTATCGGCTCACGGGGTGCGAATTATTTGTAACGCTGGAGCCCTGTCTTATGTGTGCGGGGGCCATGTTTCACGCACGAATTGCGCGTGTTATCTTTGGGGCGAGCGACCCCAAGACCGGCGTGTGTGGCAGCGTGCTCGATCTCTTTTCTGAGCGTCGCCTAAACCATCACACCACGGCAAGCTCTGGCGTGCTCGCGGTAGAGTGTGGACAAATGCTGAGCGATTTTTTTGTTGCACGTCGCGCACAGTTACGGACAGACACCTATTCTTGAATAGAGCTGCGAATGAGGGCCGGTCATTAAAATAATAATCAACATCTCCACGCAAACACTGGACCTACTCGATGACCAGGGCTTAGTGTCGCGTAGTTATCCCATCTCTACGGCGGCCAATGGGGTGGGTCAGGTATCGGGGAGCTACTGCACGCCACTCGGTTCGCACCGTATTCGTGCCAAGATCGGGGCCAGCCAGGCACCCAACACCGTGTTCGTTAGGCGTCGTCCTACCGGAGAAATTTATACCGCCGAGCTGGGTCGGTTGCATCCGAAGCGTGACTGGATACTGACCCGCATACTGTGGCTGTCTGGTAACGAGATCGGCTTTAATCGCCTGGGTGCGTGCGACACTATGCGTCGCTACATATACATTCATGGTACCCCGGACAGCACGACACTCAAGCAACCTGGATCCAAGGGGTGTATACGCATGCGAAACGATGATCTGATAGGGTTGTTTGATATTGTCCCGGTACTCACCGAAGTGAGTATCGTTATGTCAGGCGCTGGATCACCCACCCGCTAGGCGGATGAACGGGACCTAGTAGATCGGGTAGGGCAGCCTCATAAACTTGAGTGGCGGACCCTCTAGGGACTTTAGGTGCACAACCTGATCCTTGTGGCTGCTAATCTGTACCACGGCCAGCATGTCGTAACCACCATCTGGTGCGGGGGAAACGTTTGCCACCATGCCGCTGGGCTGGCCCTCCATGTCCGCACTGTAGAGCTCGTCTCCGGGCTGGGGTGGGGTGTCGTGCTCGACGTGGGCAAGATACATGCGCCGCTTTAGCTTCCCAAGGTACTGCATGCGTGCCACAATTTCTTGACCGGGGTAACACCCCTTCTTAAAGTTAACGGCACCAATTAATTCTAGGTTGGCCATCTGGGGCACGAACTGTTCCTGGGTGGACTTCAGGATGACGGGAATGCCGTCCTGAATGCTGAGCCAGTCCCAGCATGCGGCGCCAACCGGGCGCCCAGTAACGATCAGCTTCTGCCAGAGCTCGGGCGCGTGCTCAACGGTGGTGTTGATCTGGAAGCGTTGCTCGCCCAAGCGAATGACGCCCGTGTCGTTGTGTTCCGACTTGCGATTGCCAACCTCTTCCGCACCCCAAGGCTCAACCGGAACCGAACCCAGATACTCCCGAAGCTGATCCTCCGATTCCTCTCCAGCCCAACCAAAGCTGACCTGCTGATCGGTGACGTCATCTATCTTCACCTTGGCACGTAGGATGTACTTGGATAGGTACTGCTGAATGTCTGCACACAGACTCAGCGGAATTTGCAAGAAGAAGGCCTTATCTGCATCATCTAGGACGCCCTTGCGCCAGATAAGAAAGCTCGCCAGCACTCGCCCCTTTGGACTATTTAGGCTGCTAAGCTGACTGTGCCAGGGGGTGACCTCGCGCACATCGCTGCTCAGAAGATTTTGTAGGAAGGACTCCGCATCCTCACCGGACACCCTGAGGATGCCAAATTGGCTTAGGTAGGACAGTACCGTCCCGTCCCTTGCGGCAGCGAGTTCACCCTGTCCGGCACCGAAATATTGCACCACACCATCCTGGATATTTGCACCCTGAGTTAGTAGATAATCTTGCCAAGTCGCATTCATTTTGCTGCCCGTTCGTAAGTATAAAAGTAGGCGCAACTTTACCACGAATAGGCTATTTCGGATAACATACAAGGCAATGAGGCACCTATATTCCCTATCGCTCTTCCTGATACTCGCGGCTTGTGGCGGTGGTTCGTGGGACAACCCTTATCCATCGAGTGACGAGGGAAGGTCGATCTACTACTCCGCATTCTCAGAGCGACCCAAGCACCTCGATCCGGCCTCGGCGTACAGTGAGAATGAGTACGTATTCCTCGCGCAAATATACCAGCCACCACTGCAGTACCATTTCTTAAAGCGCCCCTACACCTTGATACCCCAGGCGGCCAGTGAGATGCCCAAGGTGACCTACCTAGACAAGAGCAACAGGCCGCTGCGCAGCGACGCGCCCGCAAGCAAGGTGGCGTTTAGTGTTTACGAGATCCACCTGCGCCCCAATCTAAGGTACCAACCGCACCCGGCCTTTGCGCGAGACGCACGCGGCTCACTCGAGTACCACGCGCTGACACACGACGACCTGCGCAAGATCCACTCGCTGAACGACTTCCCGCACAGCGGCACGCGTGAGGTGCTCGCGGCGGACTACGCCTACCAGATCAAGCGGCTCGCTCACCCGGCAATCCACTCACCCATTTCCGGNNGGGCTCATGATGGACTACATTGTTGGCCTCAGGGGATACGCGGCCACCCTGCAGCAAGCCAAGAAGAAACACCCAGACGCGCTCTTGGACCTGCGTGAGTATCCACTGGAGGGCGTGCAGGTTGTGGACGAGCGAACCTATCGCATCAAGATCTACGGAAAGTATCCGCAGTTCTCTTATTGGCTGGCGATGACATTCTTTGCGCCCATGCCGGTGGAGGCGGAGCACTTCTATGCGCAGGCCGGGATGTCCGAGCGCAATCTTGTCCTGGACTGGTGGCCGGTGGGCAGTGGGCCGTACTACCTATCAGAGAATAATCCAAACCAGCGCATGGTGCTGACACGCAACCCAAATTTTGTCGGCGAGACCTACCCGATGGAGGGAGAGCCGAAGGATGCGGAGGCTGGACTATTGTCTGATGCGGGTAGGCCGTTGCCGCTCATCGATAGGGTGGTCTTCAGCCTGGAGAAGGAGACCATCCCCTACTGGAATAAATTCTTGCAGGGCTATTACGATGCCGCTGGCATCAGTTCGGACAGCTTCGATCAGGCGGTGCAGGTCAGCGTGGGCGGCGAGACCAACGTCACCGACGAGATGAAAGCGCAAGGCATTCAGCTGTCCACCTCGGTTGCCACCTCAACCTCGTACATCGGATTTAACTGGCTGGATCCGGTTGTGGGCGGGTCGAGCGAGCGGGCAACCAAGCTGCGTCGCGCGATCTCTATCGCGGTCGACTTCGAGGAGTTCATCTCCATCTTTGCCAACGGTCGAGGCATTAGTGCGCAGTCGCCTATCCCGCCTGGTATTTTTGGTTACCGGGAAGGCGAGGCGGGGATCAATCGTTACGTATACGACTGGGTGAGTGGTGCGCCGAGGCGCAAGTCCATTAACGACGCAAGGCGTCTGCTGTCGGAGGCCGGCTACCCTAACGGTCTGGACGAGAAGACGAAGCAGCCGCTGGTTATCTATCTCGACACCACCGCCACGGGGGTTGGTAGTAAGTCGCGCCTAGACTGGCTGCGCAAGCAGCTCGACAAGATCAATGTGCAGCTGGTGGCACGCAGCACAGACTACAACCGCTTCCAGGACAAGATACGTAAGGGTGACACGCAGATGTTCTACTTCGGGTGGAACGCGGACTACCCAGATCCAGAGAACTTCCTGTTCCTACTGCACGGCGCCCAGGGCAAGGTAGCAAAGGGAGGCGAGAACGCCTCGAACTACAATAACCCGGAGTACGACCGCCTGTTTGACAGGATGAGGAACATAGAGAACGGACCAGAGCGCCAGAAGATAATCGACGAGATGCTGGAAATATTGCGCAGAGATTCGCCGTGGATCTGGGGGCAGCACCCCAAGGACTACGTGCTACACCATACCTGGCTACACAACAGCAAGCCCAATAAGATGGCGAACAACAGCCTGAAGTACTTGCGCATCGATGCTGCACAGCGTAACGAGTTACGCAGTCGTTGGAACGAGCCGAAGCTCTGGCCGCTAGGGCTGTGCGCTGCCGTTCTTGTGCTCTTGGGGTGGTGGCTGTGGCGAGTGCTGCGGCAGCGGGAGGAGGCGCGGTGATTGTCATTCCGCTCCCAAATTCTAAAAACAGCACCCTCAAAATGATATGATCGTAGAGTCTCTCAATAGTCTTAGGTATTTGGGTGGTGCAACAGCACCTTCTTCGTTGCAATCGTTAAAGAAAGGAAGCACCTTGTACTCTTTTAAAAAAATAACCACCCCTTTTGTGTTGTTGGCAGCCTTGGCCGCTGTGCCCGTGATTGGTCACGCCTACCCTGCAGATGAAGACGATTGCAAGGCGGCGGCTGGGACCTGGATAGACTTTAAGACGACCCCAGCCGATGGTTGGTGCCGTGGAGCCGTCGCAATGCCAAACGGGCCTGTAATCGTGTGCGCCAAGGCGAAGGGGATCGAGCAAAGGATAGGCTCTGAGATGGTGTGCATTCCGCGTGACGCGGCAAGGCAGCAGCTTCTTAAGCAGCACGACAAAAAATAAATATCGGCCGATAGGCAATTAGAGAGGCGCCTTAAGATGCACGGCCTACCACCCAGGGACTCGTATCTCATGGGATGCTGGTCGGCCGTGTGGCGTGCTCTCATCGCGATGCCTAGACATACCTCACTTAAATGATTGCCTATCTCATTCGACGCATCCTGTACGCCATACCGATACTCATCGGTGTGAACGTGCTCACCTTCTCCTTATTCTTTGTGGTGAACACAACGGACGACATGGCGCGAATGCAGTTGGGCATGAAGCGCGTGACGCCAGAGGCGATCGAGAAGTGGAAGCAGCAGCATGGGTACGACAGGCCACTCTTGTTTAACGAGCACGAGGCGGGTTTAAAAAAAATAAGTGACACAATCTTTTTTCAGAAGTCCATCAGGATGTTCATGTTCGACTTTGGTTCCTCCAACGACGGACGCGATATTGCGCGCGAGATACAGGCACGCATGCTCCCCAGCTTGGCCATTGCTTTGCCCACCTTCATCGTTGGCCTGCTTATATATATCACCTTCGCGCTGCTGATGACCCTGTTCAGGGCGACCGCTCTGGATGTCATGGGCGTGTCGCTGTGCGTTCTTCTGATGTCCGTGTCGGGACTGTTCTACATCATCGGTGGGCAGTTTGTGGTGAGCAAGCTATGGCACTGGGTTCCGATTTCTGGCTACGCGAGTGGCGTGGACGGTATAAAGTTTATCCTGCTGCCGGTGCTGATAGGGGTGATGGGTAGCGTGGGTTCAAGCAGTCGCTGGTACCGAACCATATTCCTCGAGGAGGCTGGCAAGGATTACGTGCGCACGGCTCGCGCTAAGGGCCTGTCTGAGCTGAGGGTACTGTTCGGGCACGTACTGAAGAATGCGATGATTCCAATACTAACCGGTGTGGTGGTGGTCATCCCGCTACTCTTTATGGGCAGCCTGCTGACCGAATCTTTTTTTGGTATCCCCGGCCTGGGTAGTTACACCATAGACGCAATCAACGCACAGGACTTCGGGGTGGTGCGTGCCATGGTGTTCCTGGGCTCGGTGCTCTATATTGCCGGCCTGGTCCTGACGGACATCTCGTACACCATGGTCGATCCGCGAGTGAGACTGTAGGAATTGTCGCCATGAATGGTATGCCTATTATTCTCTGGACGGACGCAATGATCTACTTGCTGCTCGCGGTAGTCGCCGTTGCGACCCTGTGGATTCGCAAGCGCCCGTACCTACTGTTGCCATGGCAGCGCGTGATGAAGAGTAGCGTGGGCATGGTGTCGTTACTGCTGCTGTCCCTATTTGTGCTGGTCGGCCTGCTCGACACGGTGCACTATCGCGCGGCCCTGCCGGAAAAGAGTAACGGGCAGACAGTCTACTCACCCGAGGTGCTGAGCCTCTTGGACGTTCTTGCCAAAGACATCAAGAGCCGAAATGAGAAGACCTACTCCGCGCCACTGGCGGCGCACCTCTACGCCAAGGAGAGCGTGGAGATGCCGAACGGGGGGGTGGGTCGAGACTATCCGCGTCTAAAGTACGGTGGCGCACACCTTGCGAATCCACAGCAAGAACTTTTTAACGATGTACTCAGTCGCGCACTGAGCGGAGCCATGGCGGGGGTGTTGATTGCCACGCTCCTAGCCGCATCGTGGATCGCGCTGCTTTACGCACTCCGTAGGTTGTCAGTGGATCGCGCGAGTAGCATGTCAAGCCCCCCCGTCACCGGGCGACAATCTTTCCGGGCACTGCTGATTACCACCGTGCTGCTGGGCATGCTCTTCGGCATGGTCTCCAACCTAGCCACGGCCTACCACGTCCTGGGTACGGACAAGGTGGGGCAGGACGTTCTGTACCTCGCTCTGAAGAGCATCCGAACCGGACTCGTGATTGGAACCGTCACCACGCTGGTCATGCTGCCGTTCGCTTTGTTTTTTGGTATCGCGGCGGGGTACTTGCGGGGCTGGGTGGACGACGTGATTCAGTACATCTACACCGTGCTCAGCTCGATCCCGAGTGTGTTACTGATCGCGGCCACGGTGCTAATAATGCAGGTATACATTGAGGCCCACCCCGAATGGTTCTCCACCTCCGCGGAGCGCGCCGACCTGCGCTTGCTATTCCTATGCCTGATACTTGGCGTGACCAGCTGGACCGGACTGTGCCGCCTGCTACGCGGTGAGACACTCAAGCTGCGAGAGCTGGAATATATCCAGGCCGCGCAAGCGTTCGGTGTCTCATCCGCCCGCATCCTTACCCGTCATATCATGCCTAACGTGATGCACATCGTGCTCATTGCGATGGTCATGGACTTCAGTGGGCTGGTGCTGGCCGAGGCGGTGCTGTCGTACGTTGGCGTGGGGGTTGATCCAACCACGATGAGCTTCGGCACGCTAATAAATTCCGCACGCATGGAGATGGGGCGCGAGCCCATGGTCTGGTGGACT
>DKNB01000013.1:8305-8437 GCA_002470125.1 Gallionellales bacterium UBA7399
CGCTGGTGCTGACGGCCAATCTTTTTGCTGACGCCATACGCGACGCGTTCGACCCGCGCCTGAATCGAACATAGGTGACCACATTGAGACACGAGCCGCCCAGCAGTCGACCAGACCCCCTTCTTGCGCCTA
>DKNB01000003.1 GCA_002470125.1 Gallionellales bacterium UBA7399
GGGCGGTACAGGTAATAGGCCTCGTCGATGAACAGCACCCCGCCCATAGCCTTCTTGATCACCTCCTTGGTCTTGGGTGCGGTGTGGCCGATGTATTGTCCGACCAGGTCGTCGCGTGTGACCGAGACCAGGTGGCCCTCCCGCACGTAACCCAGGCGATGGAGTATCTCGGCCATACGCAGGGCGACGGTAGTTTTGCCGGTGCCGGGGTTGCCGGTGAAGCTCATGTGGAGCGTGGGAGAGATCGCGGACAGGTTGAGCTTCTTGCGTACACGGTCGACCAGCAGGAGTGCCGCGGTTTCACGGATGCGTGTCTTGACCGGCATCAGGCCAATCAGCTCACGGTCCAGCTTGCTCAGTACCTCTTCGATGTGGGAGTCCTTAAACTCTGCGTCCAGGTCAACGGGAGTGTCGTCCGGGAGAATAAGATCGCTTGGGGATATGGTCATGTTGTGTAACCCATTAAATAAAGTGGTCGTTAAATAAAGTGGTCGTCGGGTGCCCCCGTAGGATTGTACGGCGCATTACCCAATCAGTTATGTGTTTATGTGAGGACGTTAGTGTGTCCCGAGGAGAGACGAAAGATGGCGTTGCGGTGGGTCAGTAAAAAACGGGTACGGTACGTGACCGTACCCGAGCTTACTTTAGTATCGTTCGCCTTCTGGTTTCTCGGTTGCGTATGAGTGAATGGTGTAGCGAATGCTACGCCCTTCGGCCTCCTCACGCACCAGCCTGAAGCCAGGCTCATTTTTAGGACGGTTGACGATGTACGACATGGTCGGACTCTCCACGCCATGTGCTGAGCTAAACGCCATCACACGGATGTAGTGGCTGGGGAAGGTCTTGCGGCAGTTGTTGATCTCCATCAAGATCCCAGCTGGGTCCTTGAGGTCGAACATCGGGTTGCCAAACATTTCCCAGTACGTGTTGCGAGGATGGGGGTCGTCGGTGTACTCAACGGCCAGTGACCAGCCAGACTTCAGTGCATACTTGATCTGTGCTGTGATTTGTACGTCAGTCAGTGGGGGCAGGAAAGAGAACTGCCCTTGTGTGATTTTGTTTCCAGGATTGGTCATCATAATAGATTCTCCTTAATTTCGATTAAACGCTAGTCGTGGCGGACGGAACAAAATCCGGCGTGTCGGTCGACTCGTAGTTGAAGCTTACGTCCTTCCACGTATCGAGACCGGCCTTCAGTGGGCCACACCATTTCGCTGCGTCTTGCAGGATCTGTGGTCCCTCGTTCCAGATGTCACGACCCTCGTTACGAGCCTGAACCATGACCTCAAGTGCCGTACGGTTAGCCACAGCGCCCGCCTGAATGCCTTGTGGGTGACCGATGGTGCCGCCACCAAACTGCAGCACAACGTCATCGCCCAAGTAGGTCAGCAGTTGGTGCATCTGGCCGGCATGAATACCGCCGGACGCGACCGGCATACACTTGTTCAGTGAGGCCCAGTCCTGTTCAAAGAACAGACCCTTCTCTAGGTTCATCGGGGTGTGCACGTCGAGCAGGGTGTCGTAGTAGCCCCTGATCATCAAAGGATCGCCTTCCAGCTTACCAACGACGGTACCCGCATGGATGTGATCCACGCCCGCCATACGCATCCACTTACAGATCACGCGGAAGCTCATTCCGTGGTTCTTTTGACGGGAGTAGGTGGAGTTACCCGCACGGTGTAAGTGCAAGATCATGTCGTTCTTACGTGCCCACAGCGCCATAGACTGGATAGCGGTGTAGCCAATCACGAGGTCGATCATGATGATGACTGAACCCAACGATTTGGCAAACTCGGCACGCAAGTACATCTCTTCCATGGTTCCGGCGGTCACGTTCAGATAGTGACCCTTGATCTCACCGGTTGCAGCAGAAGCCTTGTTTACCGCGTCCATGCAGTACAGGAAGCGATCACGCCAGTGCATGAAAGGCTGTGAGTTAATGTTCTCATCGTCCTTCATGAAGTCTAGTCCACCCTTGAGGGCTTCGTACACGACGCGTCCGTAGTTACGACCAGACAGTCCAAGTTTAGGCTTGGTGGTAGCGCCCAAGAGGGGACGACCAAACTTATCGAGACGCTCACGCTCAACAATCACGCCAGTGGCTGGACCCTGGAAGGTCTTGAGGTAGGCAACGGGGATACGCATATCCTCGAGGCGCAATGCCTTAACGGCCTTCATACCGAACACGTTACCGATGATGGACGCGGTCAGGTTGGCGATTGAGCCTCCCTCGAATAGATCGAGCTCGTAGGCGATATAGGCAAAGTATTGGGCCTCGGTCTTGGTACCCTCTCCTGTGTTTGGTACGAGATCGCAACGGTAAGCCTTGGCGCGATACATTTCGCAGGCGGTCAGACGATCCGTCCACACCACGGTCCAGGTGGCAGTGGAGGATTCTCCGGCTACCGCAGCGGCGACTTCTTCTGGGTCCATGCCAGGCTGGGGGGTGATACGGAACATCGCGAGTACGTCGGTGTCCTTGACCTTGTAGTCCGGCTCCCAGTAACCCATTTTTTTGTAGGGCAGGACGCCAGATTTGTAGCGGTCTTGACCTTCTTTCATCGTTTCAGATGCCATGGTGATCTCCAGTGATTTAAGTTAAGTCGCGCCGTGTCCGCCTATTATTAGGTGGGCTGGTAGCGGCCATCAAGATGGACGTTACGGTCAGCACGTGGAGCGCACAATATCGAACTTCATGTATAAATACTAGTCAATTATATTGATTCTTACTATAAGTATTAGTTATAATCAAAAGATGCTACATCTCACCATCCGCCAGCTTGAAATTTTTGATGCCGTCGCACGGCACCTGAACCACTCACGTGCGGCCAAGGAGCTGTATCTCAGCCAGCCCGCGATCTCCATGCAGATCAAGCAACTAGAGCGCAGTGTCGGTCTTGCGCTCTTTGATCAGGTGGGAAAGGTCATACACTTAACCGAGGCGGGGCAGGAGATGCTGCGCTATAGCCGCAACATTGCCCAGCAACTCGAAGAGATGGATGCCATGTTCGGTGAGATGAAGGGGTTAGAGCGCGGTCGTCTCAACATCTCGGCGGTGAGCACCGCCAGCTACTTCATGCCGCAGCTCTTGGCAAAGTTCATCCAACAGCACCCCAAGATCAAGGTGAGCTTGCATGTCGCTAACCGTGACGCAGCCATTAAACTGCTCGCCGACAATAGCGCTGATCTTGCCATCATGGGTCAGCCCCCTGAGGGCACCGACATGCTGTCGAAGTCGTTTATGCAAAACCCTCTGGTCGTTATCGCCGCCCCTGACCACCCCCTGACCAAGTTGCGTGACATCAAGCCCAAGCAGTTGGCACAGGAAACATTCCTGCTTCGAGAGCAGGGCTCTGGTACGCGTGGCGTGGTTGAGAGATACTTTGCCGGCCACAAGCTTAAATTACCGACCCACATGGAGATGGACACCAATGAGGCCATCAAGCAGTCGGTTCAGGCAGGCATTGGACTGGGAATTATCTCCTTGCACGGCATTGAGCTTGAGTTAGAGATGAAGCGTTTGCGGGTTCTGAGTGTGGACAACTTTCCGATCATGCGTCACTGGCATATCGTGCATCGCAAGGACAAGCGACTGTCTAATGCTGCGCACGCGTTTAATCAGTTCCTGCTAGACGAGGCTGAGCGCCTGACTTCGCCAGCCACACGCAATCATACCCGTGCCACTTAATTTTTTGAGCCTTGCGGGCTTGTCACATGTATTTGTAAGTCCGTGGGTAAGTGTAGACGAGAAAATAATCACGTCCTAGATCGACAAGACCCCGCGCCCGTTCTCTGCGCTCACGGTATAATCTCCCTCTTTTTATGGATGACACGGCCCGAATGTTAATTTTTCGTGGACTCCACTCGCTAGATAAGCAGTCGGTTGCGCTCACCATCGGCAACTTCGATGGTATTCACCTGGGTCACCAGGCGCTCTTGCAGCAGCTGAGTACAGCCGCGCAGTTGCTAAAGTTGCCCACGGCGGTACTGGTGTTCGAGCCACACCCGCGTGAATTTT
>DKNB01000020.1 GCA_002470125.1 Gallionellales bacterium UBA7399
TGACGTTGAAATTGGCGCGAACTCCACCATCGATCGGGGTGCCCTAGATGACACCGTAATCGAAGAGGGTGTCAAGCTGGACAATCAAATTCAAATAGCTCATAACGTGCGTGTTGGCGCACACACAGCCATTGCTGCGTGTGTTGGTATCGCGGGTAGCGCAAGCATCGGACGACACTGCCGTATCGGGGGCGGGACGGGCATCCTGGGGCATACGCAGATCGCTGATAATGTAGAAATATCTTCCTTTACCATGATTGGGAAGTCCATTCGAGAGCCCGGAACTTATACCGGTATTTTTCCATTTAGTTCGCATGAAGTGTGGCGTAAAAATGCCGCCCAATTACGTCACCTAGATGACTTGGCTGATAAGATAAAAGCGCTGCAACAAGAGATTGAAACACTAAGGAGCAAGAGTTGATGAGCACAAGTACTCAAATGGATATCCACGAGATTTTGGAATACCTGCCGCACCGTTATCCATTTTTGCTGATTGATCGTGTGCTGTCATGTGATCCTGGAAAAGAAATTGTGGCGCTCAAGAATGTCAGCAGCAATGAACCATTTTTTGGAGGGCACTTTCCGCATTATCCGGTGATGCCTGGGGTGTTGATTGTTGAAGCTATGGCGCAAGCTGCAGCAATTCTTTCATTTAAAACTTCGGGAACCAAGCCAGATGACAAAACTGTTTGTTATTTTGTAGGCATCGACGGGGCGCCCTTTAAGAAGCCAGTAAGTGCGGGAGACCAGCTTATTTTTAAAGTGAAGCTTATTCGAAACTTACGCGGTATGTGGAAATTTTCAGCCGTAGCGGAAGTGGACGGACAGGTCGTAACAGAGGCTGAGCTGATGACTACCGGTAGGGCACTGTAATGCATCATCCGACGGCACTCATTCATCCAAATGCCAAGCTGGCAGATGATGTTGAAGTGGGTGCGTATTCAATCATTGGTGAGCATGTCGAAATCGGCAGCAACACGCACATAGGCCCACACGTTGTAATTAGCGGGCATACCAAAATTGGCAAGAACAATCGTGTATTTCAGTTCTGTTCGTTGGGCGAGATTCCACAAGACAAGAAATATGCTGGTGAGCCGACTCGTCTCGAGATCGGTGATCACAATACTATCCGTGAATTTTGTACTTTAAATTTGGGTACCGCACAAGATGTTGGTGTAACTCGTGTCGGTGACCATAATTGGATTATGGCCTACGTACACTTGGCGCATGATTGTCAGATAGGAAATCACACTATTTTTGCTAATAATACGCAGCTTGCCGGACATGTTCACGTGGCTGATTATGCAATCTTGGGAGGATTTACCGGGGTGCATCAATTTTGCAAAATTGGCAGGCATGCCATGACTGGAGTGGGAACGGTGCTATTGCAGGATCTCCCTCCTTATGTCATCGCTGCCGGTAATCCCGCCGCACCTTACGGGATTAATTCTGAAGGACTTAAACGACATGCTTTTTCAAGTGATGCAATCATGGCAATTAAGCGTGCCTACAAGACCTTGTATAAATCTGGTTTGTTGTTGGAGCAAGCCAAGGTTGCCATCCGTGATGAGCACGTTGAGAAATATCCAGAGATGAGTGCACTGATCGACTTTATCGATCATTCGCAACGCGGCATCATTCGTTAGTCCATCTCCCATGTCAGAGCCGATAAAAGTGATCGGTATAGTTGCCGGTGAAGCCTCCGGTGACTTACTCGGTAGTCACCTAATGGAAGCGCTTAAGCTGGCAGTTCCCGGTGTGCAGTTTGTCGGAATTGGCGGGCCCAAGATGCAGGCAGCGGGTATGCAGGTCATGTTCCCGATGGAAAAGCTTGCGGTTCGTGGTTACGTTGAGGTGCTGAAACACTACCTTGAAATAGTTGGTATACGTCGTAAATTAAAAACGTACTTTTGTGCCAATCCCCCCAATATATTTATTGGAATTGATGCGCCAGATTTTAATCTGGGCTTAGAGCTCGGGTTGAAGCGGCGAGGCATTCCCGTCATTCATTACGTTAGTCCATCTATCTGGGCGTGGCGTGGTGAGCGCATTCACAAGATCAAGCGTGCGGTGTCACACATGCTGACACTGTTCCCATTTGAGGTTCCGCTGTACGAGAAGGTTGGTGTTCCCGCAACCTATGTGGGGCACCCTCTGGCTGATATGTTGGTGAGCTTGCCTAGTAAGGCTGCCATGCGAGAGCAGCTTCGCTTGGGTGTGAATGACAAGGTGTTCGCCTTCTTGCCGGGTAGTCGTCAAAGTGAGGTGAGGCACTTAGCAAAGATTTTTATTGAAACGGCAAAGCTTATTCTACTCAAGCTGCCTGAGGCGCGTTTCTTGGTGCCACTGACAAGTAGTCAGACGCGTCGCATCTTTGAAGAGGCGCTATGGTCTTCTGGGGCGCAAGACTTACCTATAACAATTTTGTTTGGGCACGCTCACGATGCCATGATCGCGGCAGATATTGTCTTGGTTGCATCTGGAACCGCCACCCTAGAGGCCGCGTTATTAAAGCGCCCTATGGTCATCACTTATAGCATGCCAGCCCTATCGTTTTGGTTGATGCAGCGCAAGAGGTACCAGCCATTTGTGGGTTTACCTAATATACTGGCTGGCAAATTTGTGGTGCCAGAATTGTTGCAACAGGACGCCACACCAGAAAATCTTGCGCAAGCGTTACTGAATTTAACCTTCGATACGCAGACGGTGGCAGACTTGGACAAGATATTCACCGACATGCATGCCTTGCTTAGGCAGAGCACTGCCCACAAGACAGTGCAGGCCATTTTGCCGTACCTGGATCAAGGAGATCGGGGTGCTGTTCGATGATGCCAACAACCCTGCTGGTTTGCGGTGTAGACGAGTCTGGGCGTGGCTCTTTGGTTGGGTCAGTTTATGCTGCCGCGGTCATACTGGACGATCGCAACCCCATAGAGGGGTTAAATGACTCTAAGAAGCTCAGCAAGAAACAGCGGGATCACCTGACGTTAGAGATAAAGAAACACGCCTTGGCGTGGGCAATCGCAGAGTCATCCCCCCAAGAGATTGATACTATTAATATCCTACGTGCCAGCCTGCTAGCCATGCGTCGCGCTATCGAAAAGTTATCAATCAAACCGCATGAAGTCTTAGTTGATGGCCTCTATTGCCCAGACACTGGACTACCAAGTCGTGCCATCGTGCGAGGTGATCAGAGTTGTGCGTCTATATCGGCGGCATCCATCTTGGCTAAGACCGCACGGGATGCTGCGATGCTCTCACTGCATGGCATTTATCCGCAATATGATTTTGCTACGCACAAGGGTTACCCAACAAAGGCACACTTGGCGGCACTAAAAATATATGGCCCATCTATTGAACACAGAAGAAGCTTCCGGCCCGTGCGGGAACTATTATGAAATCACAAGGGGAATAAAGTGGCGTATCTTAAGTTAATGCACCTATTTGCCGTGCTTGTTTGGGTTGGTGGAATGTTCTTCGCGTACCTAGTGTTGCGTCCCAGTGCTGCTGAAGTACTTCAGCCACCCGAGCGAATGCGTTTATGGGGCAGGGTGCTCTCCAGTTTTTTTAACTGGGTATGGCTGGCGATAGCGATGCTCTTGGCTAGCGGTTCAGGCATGATTTATTTGCTGGGCGGCATCGCTCAAGTGTCAGGCTATGTCCAGTTTATGCTGACTCTTGGACTGAGCATGATGGGTATCTTTGCGTATGTGTTCTTTGTCTACTATGCACGCTTTAGGCATCAGGTTAGGGAACAGGATTGGCCCAAGGCAGGCGGAGTATTGGCTTCTATACGCAGACTAGTCGGCTTGAATCTAATGCTTGGCCTGTCTGTCGTCGTCGTAGTGGTGCTGGGTACCGAGTAGCTTACTCACGTTAAAAACAATACCCATTTGAGCTTTGAGGTCACAGAAAGCCAGTGGCTCGTGCAACTATTCTGTTGAGAGATGCGGACCCGATATGACAGCTGTTGTCGGGTTTCGGGTAGAATGAAGACCCTGTGTTGAAACTAATTCCAAAGGTATCTGAATGTACAAAATAGCAGCCAGTATCATTTCTGCAAATTTCGCAAAGCTTGGGGAGGAGATAATTAACGTGCTCTCTTCGGGTGCCGATATTGTTCACCTAGAGGTAATGAATAAACACTTTGTGCCGACATACAAGAGCGGAGCAAAGGCGTGTGCAGCTATTCGTCCCATCACCCAGGCGCCTATTGAGGTGCATCTGACAAGCGGCTACAACATAGAGTTTTCTTTGAATAATCTGGTTCCAGAGTATGCCAAGGCAGGTGCAAATATCATCACATTCCACCCCGAGGCAGTCGATCGAGATCCATACAATTTACCCTCTTTTGAAAATATTGATCGGATCATCGATCTGATTCATGAGAACGGTTGCAAGGCTGGCCTAGCATTTAACGCGGGCACACCCTTCAGCTACCTTGATCATGTAATAAGTAAGGTGGATGTTGTTTTACTAATGTCCAAGCAAACAGGTCTAATTAGCGGTCAAAAATTTATTCCAGAGACCATTAATAAGTTGTTTGCGGCACGCAAGAAGATCAACGATAGCGGACGTAACATCGCTCTAGAGGTGCATGGCGACATTAATTTGAGTAACATTGCACAGATTGCAACGGCTGGCGCTGACACCTTTGTTGTGGGCTCCTCGGTGTACGAAGCAGGTTGCGATACCGACCCAAACCAGTACGATTCGATCATTACTGCTCTACGCGCGGAACTTGCGAAGGTGGGTGCCTAGGTATCGTATAGATGGATGTCACGCTAGTCTGTATTTTTGCACCCAGACTAACGGCGCGTTTTTTTCATTGCCTGCTGGGCTTCACGTGAGGCGTCACGCTCTCGTTCGGTGTCACGTTTATCGTGCTGTTTTTTCCCTTTAGCCAGGCCGATGTCCAGCTTAACCAGGCCACCCTTGAAGTGCATATCCAAAGGCATGAGCGTGTACCCTGAGCGTTGCACCTTGCTAATCAGCTTGTTTATCTCAGTTGCATGCAACAATAACTTGCGTGTGCGTACCGGGTCGGGATAGATGTGGGTGGAGGCGGTAACCAGTGGGCTGATGTGGGAGCCGAACAGATATAAGGCACCATCCTTGACCGTAACATAGGCCTCCTTAAGGTTGGCTCGCCCAGCGCGAATCGCCTTAACCTCCCAGCCTTGAAGCATTAGGCCGGCTTCATAACGATCTTCGATGAAGTAGTCGTGATATGCTTTTTTATTTTGGACTATGCTCATGGTTGAAGCATTTTACCAGCTTTGTATGGACGTACTGCTAGAATGGCCTTAGTTCAAAAATCGGTGCTAGTCCCCTATAGCGCAAAACAAATGTTTGTTTTGGTGGATAACGTCACAGATTACCCGCAATTTTTGCCGTGGTGTGGGGGTGCCAGTGTCGTTGCTGCGGATGGAGACACGGTATATGCAACGGTGCACATTGACTACCATCACATCAAGCAGAGCTTTACCACGAAGAATGAGCGATACCCTAGTAATCGTATTGATATTACGTTAAAGGATGGGCCGTTTCAGCGTCTGGACGGTCATTGGCACTTTATACCGCTCGCGGAGTCCGCCTGCAAGATAGAGTTTGAGCTGTGTTATGAATTTTCAAATAAAATTTTAGAAAAAGTGCTTGGCCCCATCTTTAGCTTTATAACCAACAGCTTTGTGGATGCCTTTGTTCGTCGTGCGGAGCAGGTGTATGCGAAACACGATGAGTAAAATAGATGACGTAATTTTTCTATGGAGTGGACACATGCGCGTGTCTGGGTGTATTAATTTATCTCGGGTTGTTAGATGCTAGATTACGACCTCCATTGCCATTCGACCATCTCGGATGGGCTGCTGTCACCTGCAGATCTCATGGCTCGCGCAGCCGAGCGTGGGGTTAAATTTATTGCCCTAACCGACCATGACGATCTCTCTGGTTTGCCTGAGGCAGCTGCCGCTGCTGAACTGCACGGCATGCAATTCATTAACGGGGTAGAAATATCCGTAACCTGGCGTAATCACACCCTGCATATTGTTGGGCTGCATATTAATCCGGTGTACCAATCCTTGGTGGATGGATTACATGCAATCCGAAGTGGTCGTGGCACGCGCGCAAAATTAATGGCGGATTCGTTGGCCAAGAGCGGCATTCCTGGTGCGCTAGAGGGTGCCTATAAACACGCAAGCAATCATGGGATCATTGGGCGTACACACTTCGCACGATTTTTGGTTGAGGGTGGCCACTGCAAGGATGTTCGTAGTGTATTTAAGAATTACCTCGTCAAGGGCAAGCCTGGCTATGTAGCGCATCAGTGGGCATCGTTATCGGATGCGGTTGGATGGATATGCGGTAGCGGTGGCGTTGCGGTACTGGCACACCCTGGGCGCTATACCGTGGCGCGCAAGGGTATGGGACAAAAAACCTTGCGTGAACTGCTGCGTGAGTTTGCCGACTTGGGCGGACAGGGAATTGAGGTGGTATGTGGCAGCCACACACCAGAGCAGTACGCTGAGTTTGCTCGATACGCGGATGAATTTAATTTGTTGGCTTCGTGTGGCTCGGACTTTCATGGGCCAGGCGAAAGTTATCGTGACTTGGGGCGGCTGCCTGACTTTCCACTGAGCTGCCGTCCTGTTTGGCTGGCGTGGGAAGGTGATCAACTATCGTGTTCAACAAGCTCACCTAGTGTTTTGGTGGGACAGGAGGCGGTGGAGAGAACTGGCTGCTAGCTATGTCACAATTCTTTGCTATTAACCCTGTAAACCCGCAGCCACGACTAATCAAACAAGCCGTCGCTCTAATACGCGAGGGTGGGGTTATAGCCTACCCCACCGACTCATGCTACGCACTGGGTTGCCATTTGAGTGACAAGGAGGCAGTGGCGCGCATTCGTCAGATACGTGGCGTAGACGACAAGCATCACATGACCATGGTTTTTTGTGGGCTATCCGAGTTGGCCTTATATGCACGGGTGGATAATGCGCAGTTTCGATTGCTTAAGAATAATACGCCGGGCAGCTACACGTTTATCCTAGATGCCACGAAAAAAATTCCTAAGTATCTACAGCACCCAAAACGCAACACGATCGGTGTGCGTGTCCCAGATTTTCCGTTGGTATTGGCATTGCTGAAGGAACTGGGCGAGCCGATGATAAGCTCTACCTTGATATTGCCGAATGAAG
>DKNB01000047.1 GCA_002470125.1 Gallionellales bacterium UBA7399
CTCAAGTAGGCGTACGTTAGCTTCCTGATCATCGACAATCAGGATGCTGGCATTTAAAATTTGAGTTTTGTCGAGCATGTGTAAAGTTATATCTCTAATTTATTGCTGTTTAAGTTTATAGAGGTCGCCCACCAGTGCGGGTAGCATTATACCGTCAAGCCATCCCGACACAACCTCACGGCAGTAAGGCACCCGCCCCCTACAGGGTACCCAATACCTCAACGAGCTAACGACCTAATGTAGTGGATGAGCTGCCACACCTGCTCGTCCGGCAAGCCAGAAAATGCCATCATTCCAGTTCCCGGAGAGCCATTCTTGATAACCCAGAACAATTGGCCATCAGGGATATCCATCATCATCGGGCCGCATGTGAAGTTTCTTGGTGGTGGCATCAACGCCGCACCCATGACACCCTTTCCATCAGCACGATCCCCATGACACATCGCACAGGCGGCTGGTTTGGCGGTCTTTAAAAAGAGTACCTCCCCGGCCTGAATGGCCTCAGCAGAGACGGGCAAGGGGTTTGTCTTGCTCAAGAAATCTGCAGGCGCCGTCATTGTTTTACGTGGCTGTACACAGGCTTCAGGCTTTCCACTATGTAGAACGGTGCCCAACACTTCGGGTTGAGGCGGGCCCTTGAATGTTGCCTTCAGGTAGGCAATTACATCGGCGACACCCTGCTGGCCGATGGTCAGATTCCAGTACGGCATGTTTGCCGACTTTCCTATGGCCGGACCGCCGTGATTGACAACGTTATAGACGTACTCCATTGGTAGTTTTTCAAATGGAATATTGGCATGAATTGCTGGCTTTGGTTCCAAGCCAGACGCAGCTGGTCCATCACCCTTGCCCGTTACGCCGTGACACTGAGAGCAGTACTCTTTATAAATAACCTTACCACGGGCGACATTCGCCGTAACAAACTCATGACTCATCCAGGGCTCGTAGTACTTAAAGTCAGGCACACCCTGAACCATCAAGAACCCAATCAGTGCGCGAAGCTGGGGGTCAGTTGCGTCTGCAAGGAACTCGCCATTGTGCACCGTAAAATTCTGTGGATTCTGTCCGAAACGGAATAACCAGTCCGCGTTATAGCGCTGCCCCGAGGCTGCCAAGTTGGTGCTCTGAGGACCACCAACAAGCTTATCGTTTTCTATGACTGTGTGACAACCAATACAGGCGTGAGCCTTAAAGACTGCCCCACCAAATGCAACATCAAATTTCGTCACCTTTGCTAAATCAAATCCACCAATCTTGACTCGCGCATCCTTGTTGTTCTTAACCAGATAATCAAACATGGCGCTAGCATCAGACTCAGAAACAACAGGATGCTGTGCCGGGGTTGTAGTGAGGTCCCATCGATAATTCTTGGCATAAAGGGGTGGTTCTTTGCCGCTCATCCAACGAACAAACCAGGGTCGCTGATACTTGCTGCCGGCCCAAATAAGATCGGGCGCTTTAAGATTAAAACGAGAGTCCGGACCACCCTTTAATCGGTGACACTGAACACAGGTCTCTTGGATGATCTTTTTGGCACGCAATTGATCACTCGCAAGGGAGTGCCTGGGGGCTAACATCAACCAGAGTGCAGCAACAAGCACCCCCCCAATGGTCGCCCATCTTGCCAAACGCATACCGCGACTGCTAGCAATATTAAATATCATCATCCTCGTACCTCGTCAGCGCTCACACAACCCAATTACAGCAACGTGTCATAACTCAAACATCTGCAACCATCTCAAGCACTTTGCTTGCTACTTCACATCGTCAACCTTGACAGGCTTCATGTCGTCCATCTTCTTATGTTTAGCGGCATGCATCTTCTTGTGCCCGGCCTTCATTTCTTCAAAACTAATCTTTCCGTCACCGTTGGTGTCGAACTCTTTAAACTTCTTCGCATGAAAGTCATTGAACTCCTCAGTGCTAATCATGCCATCCGCATTGGTATCCATGGCGGCAAACATTTCCTTCATCCACTTTTGATGCGTCTTCCCAGGATGTGCATCGTTGTCTGCGTAGGCAAACGTCGTGCCAAATACAAAGCAAGCAACTGCAGCAAAAGAACCGATAGCTTTATTCATGCTCAACTCCATTCATAAATGTACGAGGGAACCACTAGGTCATGAACGACACCATGTCACTCACAAAAGCTTGATCATTACATCACACAACCAAAACCTGAGCCGAGTCTAGCGAAGTATTGCGTGTGCCGTATGTGCGGTATCGAACTTTGGGGGGAAGGCAATTACAGAGGGAAGATCACTCCAGGATGAGGTACGAGTACGTGCTCCCAACCCAGCGTATCCTCAATCACCTGGGCGAAATGTTCTGTGGTGCCAGCCTCACCGTGAACCACAAAAGTTTTTTGCGGAGCTGACTTGAATCCCTTTAGCCATTTAATAAGGTTGGCTTGGTCGGCATGCGCGGACAGGCCACCGATTGTATGAACGCTGGCATCAACCGCCACCTCGTTCCCGAGTATTTTCACAGTCTTTGCTCCCTCAACCAGACGACGACCCAGCGTTCCCTGTGCCTGAAAACCGGTAATAACGATTGCATTCTTTTTGTGTGGAAGATTCTCCGCCAGGTGGAACAAGATTCTACCGGCCTCACACATTCCGCTGGCAGATAGGATAATGGCGCCACCGCTCACCTTATTAAGGGCCTTTGACTCTTCCACATCGGCAACCAAACGAAGTTGAATTGCGTCTTTATTTTTCTTCTGCCAATCGTAGCTAGACTGCGCAATCTCGTCTAGTTCCGCATAAAACTCCTCGGTCAGGCGAGTAACTGCAGCGGCCATAGGTGAGTCAACCCAAACCTTAAGATGGGGTAAGCGTTTTTTCCTTACGAGGTCGGTCAGCAACAAAATGATTTCCTGGGTCCTGCCGACTGCAAAGGCCGGCATGACCACATTGCCACCATTCCTCATGGTGGTTGTAATAACCTCAACCAACTCGTTTTCAGTCTCCTGAAGGGTGCGATGGAGTCGATCTCCATAGGTTGATTCGATCAACAAAACATCGGCGTGCTCAATCAGTTCCGGATCGCACGTGAACGGCTGATTGAACATTCCCAGGTCTCCTGAAAATACAATTCGCTGAAACTCACCTGGTATTTTTTCAATCTCAAGCAACACAATAGCCGCACCAAGAATATGTCCAGCATTACGAAATTCAACCCGAACCCCACTGGCCGGCTCGAAAGGCTGGCCGCATGGGTGGGTTTTTATTTGCGATAAGCAATCGATGGCTAGCTTGGTGTTATAAAGGAGCTGCGGCAGATCGCCCTTCCACCTGCCCAAGCGACGTCTTTTTTCAGCGCGCTCCAGGGCGGACTCTTGAAGGTGAGCGCTATCCAATAGCATAATTTTAAGAAGCGCTTCGGTTGCCGGGGTGCAGTAGATGTCGCCCTTAAACCCTTGGGAGCACAGACGTGGCAGCAGACCACTATGATCGATATGGGCATGGGTAAGCACCACAAAATCCAGCTGCTCCGGCGGAATGGGTAACTCTGCTAGGTTTTTGTTGACCGCGTCACGCCCACCCTGAAACATACCGTAATCAATTAAAAATCGATGGTGAATGCCACAGGCCTTCCCCTCAATAAAATATTTCGAGCCCGTAACCTCACCCGCAGCCCCTAGAAATTGAATATGCATGATTAAAGTAAGTATGGATTAGTTATCTGACATGGAAAAGTATATCTAAGTGCATAGATTAATTTATTCTCATAAACACGAACCCAGACATCACACAACGCGATCATGATTAACCTATGGAAACAGTATGGAACTAGCGTAATTCATGCACCTATGCACATAATTCGACAAACTAGCATTTAAAACCTAAGTTCGCTTCTTAAGTTCTAAATTTATGGATGATTTGCACAAAAAAAAACTAAATTACCATTTTATGGTAGCCAGTTTTCACTCAATACGGCTTAATCATCAAACGAAGATGACCGGCCGTGTGTTAGCTGAATCAACATGCTCGACATAACAATCAATCCATACATGTCGTCAATTTTATTAATTTAAATGTGATGTCGATGCATGCCAAATTTGAGTCCAGGTCTGACTTGTTGCCGTACGAGGCAACTCATAATCACCTTCTCGCGGCTATGCTGCCCGATGAATTTGAACACCTAAGGCCTTACCTTGAGCTGCTTAAAATACAGCAAGGTAGCATCCTTCAAGAGGCGGGCAGCAAATTACATCACATCTGGTTCCCGACAACCGCCTCGGGCTCCTTGCAATATCTTACGGAAGATGGTGCCTCAATGGAGATCGCAGGAATTGGTAGCGAAGGTATATTGGGCCTGCCACTCTTTATGGGTCGCACAATACACTCAGATCAATTAATCGTGCAAACAAGTGGTTACGCTTACCGCTTAAAGGCCGATTTAGCATTGCAAGAATTTCATCGTAATAAATCGTTTCAACATCTAGTTTTGCTCTACATGCAAACCATGATCACACAGCTGTCGACGATGGCCGTATGCAATCGTTACCATTCAATTGAGCAGCAGTTATGTCGCTGGTTATTACTCATCGTTGGTCGACAAGGTGATAGAAACGAACTGGTCTTAACACAGGAAGCGATTGCCGGTATGCTGGGCGTCCGCCGTGAGGGAATAACAGAGGCTGCCGGAAATCTGAAAGGCATTGGATTGATTAGCTATCGTCGTGGCCATATCAAAGTAATCGATAGCAACGGACTTGAAAAGTGTGCTTGTGAATGCCACAAAGTAATAAAACAAGAGTTTGCTCGCTTGCTGTCGATGTACGAAGCCGCCAGGAAATTATTTCTTAAATAAAATGTTGAGAAAATCGTACGGCAACTCGACCACGAATTCTCCAGACCAGTTTAATACGACTCAGACCGAGCTGCGCGCGCAGAGTGAAAAGTTAGCTCGAGCAGAGTTGGAGCTTAGAGAGCTTCAAGATCACTACGCGGACCTTTGTGACCGCTCTCCCGTCGGTCTTCTGACCATCAGCGATGATGGCACAATAGATGAAATCAATCTCATTTGCTCCCTATTTTTTAGAGCAGATCGTGGGATGCTTTTGCGCAGAGACTTTGCCTCTCTCGTCTCACCCCATCATCAAGATCTCTGGCATCAGCACCTTGCCCTGCTATTAAAAAGCAAACACAGAGAGCATGTCGAGCTCTCTCTTCAGCGCGATGATGGGGTACAGATTTTGGCTAAATTAGATTGCCTGCGTCTGCAAAAAGCCTCTTCTCAGGAAACGATTCGAATCGTCATGACCTGCATGACCCAAGACATCAATTCTAATATCATCTCAGCCGCTTTTGAAATGCAGGAAAGCCTAATGATTACCGATGCCCATAGCGTAATCCTAAAGGTCAACCACGAGTTTACCAAAGCCACTGGCTACACAAGCGAAGAGGTCGTAGGCAAGACGCCACGCATACTTCAGTCTGGAATGCACAACGCGGACTTCTACGATGCGATGTGGGCCTGCATCAGAAAGACCGGGGTGTGGCATGGAGCAGTCTGGGACAAAAAAAAGAACGGCGAGATACATCAAAAATGGCTCACCATCTCCGCCATCAGGGGGCCAAACGATGAGATCACACACTACGTTGGATCGCATGTGGATGTCACCGAAATGAGTGACGCAAGAATTGCCGCAGAAAAAGAAAGTCGCAATAAATCAGAGTTTATCTCCAAGATTGCACACGAACTACGCACCCCCCTTAATTCCATCATCGGATACACTCAATTGATAGAACACGGGTCACCCCCGCCCACCCCTGGCCAACTAAGCAGACTCAAAGAAATCTTGCGTGGGGGGTGGCACTTGCTCGAGTTAATCAACGAAACAACAAGCCTTGAGTCAATTGAGTCCAACAAGATGCCGCTTCTAATGGAGCACGTGTCGTTACATGAAATATTTCATGAATGTAAAGCCATGCTAGAACCGCAAGCCAGACTGCATGACATCACAGTCCATACACCACAATCAAAAAATTCAATATTTATTTATTCTGATCGAGTCAGGGTAAAGCAAATTCTAATTAATCTGATGTCAAACGCGATTAAATACAATCGTAACGCAGGGATGGTCGATGTGTCATGCAGCACACATATCCCTGGAAAAATTCAAGTTAGCGTTAAGGACAGCGGTGAGGGGCTGTCGTCTGGGGAAATTGCGCAACTATTTCAACCATTCAATCGGCTTAAGCAAGAAAACAATGGCATAGAGGGAACAGGTCTTGGTCTGGTGCTAACCAAGAGACTGGTTGAGCTTATGGGCGGAGATATCGGCGTGACCAGCACCGTAGGCGAGGGAAGCGTATTCTGGTTTAACCTCAATATCAACGGGTAAAGCACAACACTACGATGTACGCATCCAAAGCAAGCCAACCTTCAATCTTTTTACTGGACCTTCTCAACGAAGCGGTAAGTGGCATGACAGGCGATACAGTTACTCATCAGGACACTTAATTTTTCAATGACACGCCTCTCATCTCTAAATTTTTCTGCATCGGCGGCAATGTCGTCAAATTTTCTATGGGTATCAAAACCGAGTACCTTCATCTCTGCGGGAAGCTTTCTAAGCACCGATTCTGGGCCCGCTGCCGCCACACTCATACCCGAGGCCCTAGCTAGCTTGGATACCGCATCAAAGTCATTTTTTGATACCGCCGCCAGTATGCCCTGCGAGGCCTCCAATAGGCCTCGCATCTCATGTAACAACAAGTTACGCTCGTCCTTGCTTACCAACACAGTCTGTCGGCCATCTTCGGACGGGCCCACCTCACCGACAAAANNTCTGTCGACCATCTTCGGACGGGCCCACCTCACCAACAAAAAATTTGTATCCCATCCAAATAACCATGGTCAAAAGAACAATAACCAACGCCCAACTTAATTTACAATTTTTCACGGCATCTCCGATTCGATCTGAACTTACTGAGCCCCAGCTTACTCGCACATGCTACCATGCACCGTGGTGGCAACCATCAAACTGCCAGCACTATCCGTTAAGGAG
>DKNB01000021.1 GCA_002470125.1 Gallionellales bacterium UBA7399
TATCCGGTTGAGCTACGGGCACAATTTCCTGTGGAGCTTTGACTCTGTGTCACACTAAAATATATGGTCGGGGTGGAGAGATTCGAACTCCCGACATCCTGCTCCCAAAGCAGGCGCGCTACCAGGCTACGCTACACCCCGAAAGCGGAGCACTATACCCTGCATGGGATAAAAAATCAATTGCGCCCGAGCTCCCCTGCGAGCGGATATTCAGACCTTAGCGCGCGCGACCACGCCACCTAGGGCGACGCCTTTAGTTTCTGAGTAGCTTATTTTCGTGCAATCTGTGGCAGCGCTAGCCTTATGTAATAGACCATCGACCACAGCGTGAACACGGCGGCCAGGTAAATTAATAATGTGCCCAATTCGTTTATTGGCAATCCAGCCAGTGGCTCATGGAAGAGTAGCAGCAGTATGGCGGCCATCTGGAATGCGGTCTTGATCTTTCCAAGCATAGACACCGCCGTGCTCTTGCCCAGCTGCGCCATCCACTCACGCAGGGCAGAGATGGCAATCTCTCGGCCAATGATAATAAAAGCGATCCCCATGTCCACGTAGTCCAGCTTGACCAGCACGATCAACGCGGCGGCCACCATAAGCTTGTCGGCGACCGGATCCAGGAACGCACCGAAGGCTGAGGTTTGGCCAAGCGCGCGCGCCAGGTAGCCGTCCAGCCAGTCAGTGCAAGCGGCCAGAGAAAATATCAGCGTTCCCATGTAGTGCTTGTGGTGCAGGGAGATTACCGTATCTGGCACATAAAAAATCATGAGGAAGACTGGTATCAGGAGGATACGCAGCCAGGTCAGCAGATTTGGTATATTGAGTCGCATGATCAGTGCAGTTGTTTATAAATTTTTTCCGCTAGCGCCAGGCTGACGCCGCTCACCTGTGCCAGCTCTTCCACGCTGGCCTCGTGCACACCCTGCAGGCCACCAAATCTGGCCAACAGGTTTCGCCTGCGCTTCTCTCCCACCCCATCAACCTCCTCCAGTACCGATGCAGTGCGGGCCTTGCCGCGTCTTGCGCGGTGACCACCTATGGCGAATCGGTGCGCCTCATCGCGCACCTCCTGGATCAGATGCAGCGCGGGATTGTCTGGCAACAATTGTAGCGGCTTTTTGTGTTGCGAAATAAATAATTGCTCCAGTCCTGGCTTACGCTCCACGCCTTTAGCAACGGCCATCAGAGGGATCTCCGCCATACCCAACTGTTCCAGCACCTGACATGCCACGCCCAGATGACCTAGTCCGCCGTCTATGAGAATCAGGTCGGGTAGTCGACCCTCCCCCACCTGAACTTTTTTATACCGCCGGAGCAGGGCCTGTCGCATTGCGGCATAGTCATCCCCTCCCGTGACATCGGTGATGTTATAACGCCGGTACTCAGGGGTCCTTATCGCCAGGTTATCGTACACCACACACGACGCCACTGTGGCCTCGCCCATGGTGTGACTAACATCGAAGCACTCGATGCGGGAGAGCTGCGGGAGGGCCATAATCTCGCGCAGCCTTTCTAAGCGAGCTAGCTGCCCAGCAGCTTGACCCGCCTTCTGATGCAGCGCAAGCAGCGCATTCTTCAGCGCCATACTTAACCACTGTCGCCTCTCTCCGGTCACGCTGTGACGTATCTGCACCTTGTGCCCCGCCTGCTCAGTCAGCAGCTCCTCCAGGGTGCCCACCGCGAGGGGCTTGTTAATCAGCACGAGCGCCGGCACGCTATGCTCTAGGTAGTGCTGGGCCAAGAAGGCAAGCAGCACCTCATCGGGTTCTTGCCCCTCTGCGTTTTGAGGAAAAATGCTTCTGTCACCCAAGTGCCTGCCGCCGCGCACCATGCCCAGGTTCACGCAGAGCACGCCCTTAAACTCAGCGATGACCGCAATGTCGGCGTCCATTGCGCGACCGCTTTCCATGAACTGCTTCTGTTGCACCGTATGCAGCGCCTTCAGCTGATCGCGTAACGCGGCCGCCTGCTCATAGTGCCTATCCCCTGCTGCCCGCTCCATATCCTGTCGTAAGAGGCTCTCCACCTCATCCTGCTTGCCCTGCAAAAGCAGCTGGGCGTTACGCACATCAATCGAATACTGCTGCTCGCTAATCAGCCCCACACAGGGGGCGGTGCAGCGATGAATCTGGTGTAGCAGGCAAGGGCGGGAGCGATTGGTTAGGGTGCTATCCTCGCACGTGCGGATATTGAAGACCTTCTGCAAGAGCCGTATGCTCTCCTTTGCCGCGCCCGAGTTCGGGTAGGGCCCGAAGTACTGATGCCCCTTGATCATCGCACCCCGATAGTACGCAAGTCGCGGGAATGTGTGGCCTGTTAGCACGATGTGCGGGTACGACTTATCGTCCCTAAACAATATGTTATATCGTGGTTTTAATTTTTTAATTAAGTTATTTTCGAGTAATAGGGCCTCCGCCTCTGAGCGTGTTACGGTCACCTCAATGCTGGCAATTTGTGACACCATCAAGCGAATGCGTGGCGAAATATTGGTCTTATTAAAATAGGACGCGACACGCTTCTTAAGCTGCCCAGCCTTACCCACGTACAGAACCTTTTCCTGCTGATCTAGCATACGGTACACGCCCGGCAGCATCGGTAGGCTGGCAACAAATAGCTTTGGATTAAATTGAACGGCTGGACTCAAGGCTGTTCAGGTACTGCGTGATCGCACTGAAGACGGCGTGGAACATCGCCTCGTTTAGACGCTTGGTTTGGGTGTTGTAGCGGCTACAATGGTAACTGTCGTACAACACGATTCCGTTCGGCATGTCGTGCCGCATGCCATGCCCAAACTTGTAGTCCTTGCCTTTCAGGCCGAGCGCCCTTAATACTGCCTGGTGGGATACCACCCCCAGAGACAGCACCGCGGCGTTTGGTGGCAAAGTGGCAAGCTCATCCGCCAGGTAAGAGTTGCACTGTCTGACCTCAGCAGGCTCGGGCTTGTTTTGTGGTGGTAGACAGCGAACGGCATTGGTCACACGGCAGTCACTCAGGCTGAGTCCAGGATGAGCGCCATCCATCTTGTCCAACGACTCCGCCTGGCTGGCAAAACCGAATTTGTGTAGCGTTGAATATAACAACTTACCGGCAAAGTCACCGGTGAATGGACGACCGGTCCTGTTCGCTCCGTGCATACCAGGGGCCAACCCGACTATCAACAGACGCGCGCGCTGATCCCCAAAAGACGCCACAGGACGGGCGTAATAGTCTGGATGCGTCTCACGCACGTCACCCAAGAAGGCTGCTAGACGTGGGCATAAGTTACAGTTAGTGGAAAACTTCATGCGTCACAAATTCCTTGGATTGCGGAACCGATTAAATATTAAAATCCAACCGACCATTAGCTGTCGCTAAAATTCCAGGATATTTCATTTTCCCGGTGCTCACATTTATACTATACTCAATTATGAGCTAGATTGCCTACCCGACCCGGTTGGGTGGACAACGAGCAGCGTGAATACACGCCATAACCTACCGGAGATACAAAATGTGGAAACTCTATCGAGCTGACCTGCTCGGAAAAGAACTTGAGACGAACCTGCAACAGATAATTATCGACGCCCGCACCAAGCAGCACAAGATACTGTCTGTCGAGCATCTGCTGCTGTCCATGTTGGACAACGCTTCTGCAGTCGAGATGCTCCAGTCACGCGAGGTCAGTGTTGACGAGCTTCGTACCCTGCTGGCCGAATACATCCAAAAAAATACACCTGTCGTTCCCGACAGCAGCGAAGTCAGCGCAAAGCCCACGCTTGCCTTTCATCGTATAGTCCAGAACGCGATTCTACTAGTCAAGTCAACCGGCAAAAAAGAGGTCACCGGCAGACATATACTTGGCTTTATGCTGAATGAGTATGACTCCCATGCCGTGTCTCTGCTTAACCAGCACGGCATATACACTCTAGATGACAGTACAGAGACGGGAAGCACATCCACCGCCGCAAACGTCTACAGCAACACCGGGATTGTTGACCCCAACGATCCTCATCGCGCCCTAAAGAACGAGTCCCTGCTGGCCGCTGGACTGCTGCCGAGGGTTAGCATAGATGAGACCGGTGAGAATCTTGGCTACTACAGCACGGACCTCGGGGCTGACACACTTGCCGCTCTAGCCAAGGCGGCTCGCTAACCGGCAACGCCGGCTTTTTTGCGCATAAAAAAAATCAGGTCGATTAACTGACCTGATCTTTAAATAAAACTTAATCCTACGCTGCCATTCAAACGCACCTTGGTGCGTTTCGAACCGTCATCTGTAAAATTATTTACCTGAAAACTCACCCCTAGCGTTGCCTGGGTTGCCCAATTGACCGAACGGGCCATTGAAGCCAGAACCAACGATATTGGTTTGCTTGGAGTCATGCACACGCCTTGGATAGTCCTCTGGGGTGCCGTTTTGTATAATTTGATCCACGTTACCAGGCTGAACTTGGCCAGAAAGACCAACTTGTCCGCCCCTGCCCCCAGCAATACCCAAAGAGTCGGCGCTGTTGTTGGATATACCAGAAACCGAAACACCAGTCATTGAGTCAGCATTGGCCATCGAAGCGCCCAACACTAGGCATGATGCGATCGTGATATTTATAAGACTCTTTTTCATGAAAAGCTCCTAAATATAAAGTTGAAAGAATAACAAAATAGGATCAAGGTATGTCTTGATGTACATATAGTATCAGTTAATCCAAAAGTGTAAATAGCTTTATCATGCTTCATCAACAATGATGGCACACACGCAGTTAAATACAGGCACTCGGCCTGTGCATTCAGCCCCATTCCATTGGATGGAATAGCCTTCATTACGTTATATAACATACTGTTAACAGTAGATAATACGTATTAATATCGGGGGCAGCGTGACGCTGAATGATGCGCCATATGGCGCTCGTCCCATTCATACATGGGCAGCTAGACCATAATATTAGCAAGGTTATTACACCAGCAAGGTAGAGAATGTTGTGTGGTGAATCACATAATACTTAGCGCATTGTTTTTATTATTTAATCTCATTAAATACAGTGCGTTTGTTATTGCTTTATAATAAGCTGTGATCGCTATTCTGGGTGAAGCCTTCTGTAAGTGGCGCTTGAAACTATAAAGGGGTTGGTATGAAGTGGGTGGTGGTTTTTGTTTACTTGACGGCAATCCTTACCGTGCATCTTCGAGGAAGGGTTCGCTTCTCTCTGTCCCGTCAGCTGCTAGACCATTCGTCCATCGTTGCCCCGATGAACCTGTTCATGTACTTACTCTCCGGAGTCCCACACACCCCCTACCTTCCCATCAAGAACTTTCCCGAGCTGGACGTACTAGAAAAAAATTGGGAAATGATCAGAGAGGAGGCCCTCAATCTGGTACACCTAGAGAAGGTGACCGCCGCACAAAAAAATGATGACGCAGGATTTAATTCATTCTTTAAAAATGGTTGGAAGCGTTTTTATTTAAAATGGTATGACGCCCGCCACCCATCGGCCGAGCTCTACTGCCCAAAAACGGTTGCGCTGCTACGGACCATCCCGAGCGTCAAGGCCGCCATGTTTGCCGAACTGGGTCCCGCCGGAAAGCTCAACGAGCATCGCGACCCCTTCGCTGGATCGCTACGCTACCATCTGGGCTTGGTGACGCCCAACGATGACCGCTGCTTCATCGAGGTGGATGGCCAACGCTACAGCTGGCGAGATGGGCAGGCAATTGTCTTCGATGAGACCTTCATACACTGGGCTCAGAATGAATGCGCAAGCAACCGTATTATTTTATTTTGCGACATCGAGCGTCCGATGCGTTATCGCTGGGCGCAGGCTATCAATAGGTGGTTGGGCAGGACACTCATGACAGCAGCAAGCTCTCCCAACGAGACAGGGGACAAGACCGGGGGCATCAACAAAGCGTTCCGTTATGTTTGGTTGGCGGGCCAGTATCGCCGCAAGCTAAAGGCATGGAGTCGCCCCCTCTACTACACGATCAAGGGAGGGTTAATTCTGGCGGTTGGCGTCATCATCATACTGATCTGACAAGACGCGCAGGTGCCTGGCCTTGGTTGCAGATAATCTATCCACGATAAATACTCACACCACACACCACTCTCGCCACACCAACGCAACCTATAAATCGGCGTGTGCATGCAAAATATATTACAATAAAACATGGGCGCCTTGGCTTTTTGGGTTGCATGTTTTTATGTGCGCACGCTTTATCACGGGGAGCCAATGCTCCCCCTATAAGCGCCAAGTCTTGACGATGGTCATACGTACGCCGAGCGACCAGAGGCCTCAGGAACGGCACCCAACAGCACGCTACGTACAACCAAAATTACCCACAAGGAAGTGTCATGCCAAACAACATCAATAGCAAGGTCATCACGCAGGGCGTACAGCGCTCACCCAATCGCGCCATGTTGCGCGCCGTAGGCTTTGGCGACGATGATTTTAATAAACCTATCGTAGGCATTGCCAACGCATACAGCACCATCACGCCCTGCAACGCGGGGCTAGGGGCACTGACAGCACGAGCTGAGCAGGCGACTCGTGCTGCTGGCGCGATGCCGCAGACGTTTGGAACCATCACAATTTCTGACGGCATATCAATGGGCACCGAGGGAATGAAGTGCTCGCTGGTAAGTCGGGAGGTTATTGCGGATTCAATTGAGACGGTCTGCCGCGGCCAAAGTATGGATGGCATACTCGCCGTCGGTGGGTGCGACAAGAATATGCCAGGAGCTATGATCGCCTTCGCACGTCTAAACATCCCCGCCATCTTTGTTTATGGCGGCACCATTAAGCCAGGCAATCTTAACGGGCGAGACCTGACGATCGTCAGTAGCTTCGAGGCGGTTGGTCAATTCATCGCGCACAAAATAGATTCGGACGAGCTCCTCTCCGTCGAACGCAAGGCCTGTCCAGGTATTGGCTCGTGTGGTGGGATGTTTACCGCCAACACCATGTCATCCACATTTGAGGCGATGGGAATCAGCCTACCGTATTCCTCAACCATGGCAGCAGAGGACATAGAGAAGTCCGACAGCGCAGCACGGTCGGCAGAGGTTTTGGTGCAGGCAATCCGTAAGCAGATACTGCCCTCTCACATCCTTACAAAAAAGGCTTTCGAAAACGCAATCTCTGTTGTTATGGCGGTGGGTGGTACAACCAACGCGGTTCTGCACTTGCTGGCGATTGCACACGCGATGAATGTTGACCTGAACATCGATGATTTTGAAACAATCCGAAAGCGCGTGCCGGTGTTTGTCGACATGAAGCCATCTGGTCGCTACGTGGTCACCAATCTCCACAAGGCTGGAGGGATTCCACAGGTCATGAAGATGCTCCTGGTGCATGGATTGCTGCACGGCGATTGCATAACCATTACAGGAGAAACAATCACGGAGGTGCTCAAGGATGTACCCTCAGAGCCGCGCCTCGATCAAGACGTCATACGTGCCTGGAGCAACCCAATTTATAAGCAAGGGCACCTGGCTATCCTAAAAGGAAATTTGGCCCCAGAGGGCTCCGTGGCAAAAATAAGTGGCATCAAGAATCCCAGCATCACCGGCTCCGCACGCGTCTTTGATTCGGAGGAGGCCTGCATGGATGCAATCATTTCAGAAAAAATAAAACCCGGAGAGGTGCTCGTGATTCGTTACGAGGGTCCCAAAGGAGGGCCCGGGATGCGCGAAATGCTCTCCCCCACCGCAGCGCTGGTGGGTGCCGGAATGGGGGATAGCGTTGCTCTTATTACGGACGGCCGCTTTTCGGGTGGCACTTACGGATTTGTGGTTGGACATGTCTCGCCAGAGGCGGCCATGGGTGGCACCATAGCACTAGTCGAGGACGGCGACTCCATCACCATTGATGCTCCAGCTCGCCTGATACAGCTAAACGTAAGCGATACGGAGCTTGCAAGACGTCGCGCACTCTGGAATCCACCAGCGCCGCACTACACGCGCGGCGTACTGGCAAAATACGCGCGGCTTGTTTCCAGCGCAAGTCTAGGGGCGGTAACTGACGCATAAAATATGCGTGCAATCATTCGGTACGCTTGATTCAACGAAGCACGGCGGGCGGTCGCTCAGGTGGTGCCGCCCACCGTCAGGCCGTCTATCCTCACCGTTGGCTGACCAACGCCCACTGGCACACTTTGACCCTCCTTGCCGCAGACACCTACGCCCGGATCAAGTGCCATGTCGTTTCCTATCATAGAAACACGGGTGAGCGCCTCTGGTCCATTACCAATTAACGTTGCACCCTTCACTGGATAAGTAATCTTCCCATTCTCGATCATATAAGCCTCTGCGGTGGAGAATACAAACTTGCCACTCGTAATATCCACCTGCCCCCCACCAAAGTTGGCCGCATAAAGCCCATGCTTTACCGAAGCAATAATCTCCTTTGGATCCTTGTCCCCATTTAACATATAGGTGTTGGTCATACGCGGCATTGGTATATGCGCGAACGATTCACGCCGAGCATTTCCGGTGACCGAAACGCCCATCAGACGGGCGTTCAGAGTATCTTGCAAGTACCCGACCAAGATGCCGTCATCGATTAAAACTGTACGTTGCGTGGCGTTACCCTCGTCGTCCATTTGCAATGAGCCACGCCTATCGGCAATCGTGCCGTCATCCACAACGGTTACGCCCTTGGCTGCCACACGCTGACCGACACGGTCAGCAAATGTGGAGCTACCCTTTCGATTGAAGTCACCCTCTAGACCATGTCCCACGGCCTCGTGTAGCAGAATGCCAGGCCACCCGGGACCGAGCACAACCGTCATGTTTCCGGCTGGCGCTGGTTTAGCATCCAAATTGACCACCGCCTGATGCACCGCCTTGGCTGCGTAATCGGATAGCACCTCATCTGTAAAGTAGGTATAGTCTAGACGACCACCCCCACCAGACGAGCCCTGCTCACGCTTGCCATTGCTTTCCACAATAACCTGCACCGACAGTCGCACCAGCGGACGAATATCTGCATTTAATAAGCCGTCATTGCGCGCCACAAGCACAACCTCGTACTCACCCGCCAAGCTAGCCATAACCTGAGTAACTCGTGAATCAAGTGCGCGTGCGCAACGCTCTAGACGCTCCAACATTGCAACCTTATCCACATCCTTCAAGCTGGCAATGGGGTCATGTGGAAGATAGAGATTTCTATTGCCACTCACTCGCAATAGTGGCGCGGTACCAGCCCCTCCCTGCCTCCCAATTGCACGCGTGGCCAGCGCGGCGCTTTCCAACGCAGCGAGACTGATGTCGTCAGAGTATGCGAAGGCGGTCTTTTCGCCGCTCACAGAGCGGACGCCCACGCCCTGCTCGATACCAAAGCTGCCAGACTTCACTATACCCTCTTCCAGGGACCAACTTTCTGCACGCGAGTACTGGAAATAAAGATCGGCGTAATCGACTTTGTGCGTGAAAATTTTAGAAAAAACTTTCTCTAGGTCACTCGTTGCGAGCGCATGTGGCGTGAGTAGCGATTGCTGTGCAAGAGCAAACATAGTGTCGTTATTTTGCATAAGATAATCCGTATAAATTTAATAAATAATTACCCAACATACGATCAACAAATCTCAGCGTGCGATCATATTGTGGTGGCATCCAACACATCTAGCTCGAGACAAGTACACGATCCGACAGTGCCGGCAAGCTGGTTAGCAAGCTCCCACGGTAGCGCGGGTCAAGCTCCCCAATCACAAAACCTGGCCCACGTGGCAGCTTGTCGATTACCTTGCCCCACGGATCAACGATCATACTATTACCATGAGTTTCACGGCCATTAATGTGACGTCCACCCTGCCCGGCCGCCACCACATAGGCAAGATTTTCGATAGCTCGCGCGCGTACCAAGATCTCCCAGTGCACCTTACCGGTCGTTTCTGTGAATGCGGATGGCAACACGATAATACTAACGTCCTGCATCGCTCGAAATAACTCGGGAAACCTTAGGTCGTAACAGATTGCCAACCCAATTCGGCCAAACGGACTGTCTACGACGACGACCTGTCGCCCCGGCTCAATAGTGCGACCTTCATGGTAATGCTCATTACCAATATTAAGATTAAAAAGGTGAATCTTATCGTAACGCGCTACCTGCTTTCCCTTGTCATCGTAAACCAAGCAGGCGTTGCGCATTTTATTGGTCGTATCTGCCACCATGGGTATCGATCCGCCAACCAGCCAAATTTTATGCTCGAGCGCCACCTCGCTTAAAAAATTCTGAATGACCCCCTCTCCCGGATGCTCGCGTACCGCCAACCTGGCTGCGTCATTTGACCCCATGATTGCAAAGTACTCTGGCAGCACAATCAAGCGCGCGCCCTTACTCGCCGCCATTCCAATGAGACGACGCGCCTCGCTCAGGTTGTCCAAAACATCTGGTCCAGAAACCATCTGAACGGCGGCGACCTTAAAGTGATCGAGTCGTTCGTAACTGGCTGGGTGCCGCCTTATTGTATTTTTTTCTTGCATGCCGTCACGCCTCTCGCAGCATTACTTTTATTGCGGTGGGGAAGATTTTTTCGTGCCAACCTTTTCGACATTGGGGCTGACCCATGGTCCGGTGACATCGTACTCATATGACATCAATTTATCGATAGGTTCACGCAGTATCTTGTTGGCAATAAAAACCCCCGCACCCACGAGAGGGCCCCCGGCAAGTGCGCTCAGTAAGGACGCCGTATTACCCACGGTGGGCAGCACTCGCACGCGCAGGTTTTGTGTTTCGTGGTCAAGATCTATCTGCCCTTTCATGGTCACCTTGGCGGCGGAACCATCAATCTTAAAGTTATCGGCATTCATAATTCCTTTTGTTACTTTGGCTGCCCCATCGATACTGTCGAACTTAAATCCCGCACTAAAGATATCCGTAAAATCCAAGGCAATATGTTGCGGCAACGCCTGTAGGCTTAGGATGCTAAGCAGCTTGCCGGCGCCGGGATCTATCTTTAAAAATTGCCCCTGACTGACGCTCAACTTGATCACCCCATCCAGCGTGGCATAACTAAACTCAGCTGGCGCACCGGGCCATGTAAATACCCCCTCTAACTTTCCAGCGCCATCCTTCACGCTACCCGGGTATCCAAAACGACCCAGTGCAATCCCCATGTCATTAATATTGAGCTTGAGATTAACTTGGGTCTGCTCTTCGCCAGAAAGGATTCGCCACTTTCCATCTCCAGTCAGCACGCTACCTGGGTTAGTGATAACCAGTCGTTCCAGCAACCAATCATTCTCGTGTTGCTGTGCCAGCAACTCCAGCCTTCCAATATTTTTTTTATTCAGCGTAACGCTGTCAACCACGATGTCTAGTGCTGGGTACTTCGTGTCGGTGGTATTTTTTTGATTGTGGCCAAGCCTTGCCAACGCATTTTTATTTTTTCCAATTGCGTCTTGGTCCGGATCCAGGGACACACTCTTGAGGCGAGCAACAAACTTTCCGTTGCCCTCGCTGTACCAGCTCACCTCTCCGCTCGTTGACTTGGCTGACAGCTGCGCAACCATTGCGTCCTTTTGGTTATGGGCGCTAACGTGCAGGCCCTCTGTCGTATAGCCGTACCCTCTAATCTTCCGGATTAATAGGTCTGCGCCTGTCACGCCACCCAATACCGAGTCATCCAAGGACCCCATCAGGCCACCCCAGCCCTCCAACGAGAGCTCTGGAATGACACCCGTCACCCAAATTCCATCCTTCTCCAACCACT
>DKNB01000064.1 GCA_002470125.1 Gallionellales bacterium UBA7399
TGCGGGTTCCTTGGTCGAATTCGTTTGGTACTCAGTCCGATCTTATATGGAGAGCGGCACGGTACGATAGGTAGGAAAAGTACCCCCTGTTTTTCAAACCCACATTTATGGTGGGTTGAACACTTTGGTTGGTAATGAAAGCTGTATTTCCCATCTGTATTCGCTAACTGAGGAAGCTTGTCTGCAGCGAGGCATAATCTTCGCCGGAAATATTAATTGTCAAAGAGTGCACGTATATCTAACGTCTCGGCGAAAATGTGCACGTAATCCATTTTTAACAGGTAGTTCGTTGGGAATATATCAATGAGTAATATCATCATTCTTGGTGCAGGACAGGTCGGAACCTCGGTTGCAAAGAGCCTGGCTACTGAGAGGCACAACATCACGGTAATTGACCGTGATGCAGTCAAGCTAAAAGAATTGGCCTCCAAATATGATTTGCGTACCGTTGCTGGTAACGCCGGCCACCCTTCCATCTTGAATGAAGCCGGTATCGCGGACTGTGACTTACTCATCGCCGTGACCGAGGTGGATGAGATAAACATGATGGCTTGCAAAATTGCGTCCAGCATATTCAATGTACCCAAACGCATCGCGCGGGTGCGGTCATCCGAATATCTAGACGATCCGCGTCTGTCCGGGGAAGATGTGTTCGGCATTAGCCACGTCATTTCGCCGGAATTACTACTGGCCCGTTATGTCGAAAACCTCGTGGAGTATCCAGAGGCTCTGCAGGTTTTGGAGTTCGCCGAGCGCCAAGTCTGCCTTGTGGCCGTCCGCGCCAAAGCAGGTGGATTATTGGTGGGAGACCGAATAGCCAATCTGCNNTCGGTATGTTGAAAATCTAGTGGTTTACCCAGAGGCGCTCCAGGTTTTAGAGTTCGCAGAGCGCCAAGTCTGCTTGGTAGGCGTTCGCGCCAAAGCCGGTGGATTATTGGTGGGAGATCGAATAGCCAATCTGCACAACCACCTCAAGACTACGGATGCCCGAATCGTTGCCATATTCCGCGGTATGAGCGCCGTGCAACCGCGGGCAGATACGGTTATCGAAGACGGCGATGAAGTATTCTTTCTTTCTCGGACAGCCGATATGCGGCGGGTTATGGAAGAGCTGCGCAAGGCCGACCGTCCCGTCAAACGCATCATGATCGCAGGCGGTTCAGAATTTAGTTACCGTTTGGCCAACGACCTAGAGGCCAACCATTTGGTAAAGCTGATTGAGGCCAATGAAAAGCGGGCGCATCAGTTAGTGGCCCTGCTGGATAAAACGGTGGTCTTGCAAGGAAGTGAAAATGATAGTGAACTATTAATTAACGAGGATATTTCCCAAGTAGATCTATTTGTTGCTGCGACGGGTAATGACGAGCGAAATATCATTGCGTCGCTGTTGGCAAAAAAAATGGGAGCGCACCGCGTCTTATCGCTGATTCATCAAAGCGTTTATGTCGGTGTTCTGGAAGATAGCAAAATAGATGTCGTTGTAGGTCTTGCGGATGTCACGATTGGCTCTATTCTTGCGCATATTCGACGTGCTGATGTAGCGCGTGTACATAGCTTGCGTAGAGGTGCAGCAGAGGCACTCGAAATTGTGATTCATGGTGATAAATCCACCAGCCAGTGCGTGGGGCGTCGCGTCGATGCTATCGCATGGCCGACCGGGGCACTATTGGGTGCCGTGGTGCGCGGACAAGATGTATTCATGGCGCACCATGATCTGGTACTTGAATCGGAAGACCACCTAATTTTGTTTGTCACCGAGAAAAATACGGTGCGCAAGATTGAAAAACTACTTCAGGTTAGCGCAAGCTTTTTCGGGTGAAGGAAATCATATGATGCAAAGAATAGCGGGAGTTTTGAATATTCTTGGATTCATCATCCTGATATTTGCTAGTTTGATGTTGTTTCCGACGGCCATTTCCTGGTATCTGGATGACTATGCAATTTGGAGCTTTGTGGTTGGGATGGTATTTGCCGCCGTTATTGGCTTGCTTATGTGGGCCTGCACCCGCAAGGCTTCTCATGGAAGAGAGTTACGTAGTCGCGATGGTTTTTTACTTTCCGCATTGACCTGGATGGTGCTGCCGGCAATCGCCACCATTCCTTTGATGCTCAGCATTCCCGGCCTCAGCTTCACCGACGCATATTTTGAAACCATGTCGGGCTTGACCACCACCGGCGCCACCACAATTTCAAATCTAGACCAATTGCCAGGATCTATCAATGTCTGGCGCGCCTTTCTTGTGTGGCTGGGTGGCATGGGTGTGGTGGTGCTCGCAGTCGCCGTATTACCCATGCTTGGGGTCGGCGGTAGCCAAGCATTTAAGGCGGAAACGCCTGGGCCGATGAAGGATGCCAAGCTTACGCCGCGTATCGCCCAAACCGCCAAAGGTTTGTGGCTGGTTTACTTGTTAATTACGTTTGCATGTACCTTCAGCTTATGGGCTGTAGGCATGCCACTACTGGATGCATTGATTCATACGTTTTCCATTATGGGCCTTGGTGGCTTTTCCTCGCACGACGCAAGTTTTGGCTTCTTTGACTCGCCTGCTATGGAAGCCGTAGCCATCATATTC
>DKNB01000065.1:0-8797 GCA_002470125.1 Gallionellales bacterium UBA7399
TTGCGGAAGTAGTTTAATTTTTTCTGGATTTAATGACGGCTGACGCTTAGAGTGTTTTTTTTCATCGGCGGACACCCCGTCCCGCTGCGCAAAAACAAAAAATATAACGTTCGCCAGCAGTAGCAGCCCACACAACCACATCATCGCTATCCCATTTTTATTTTCAATATTCTTACTCAAGACGACACCCAATCCAAAAAATAGGCCACCGTTAACATTCTGACCTCAGGCAATCTTTTGACTTCCGATAATCTGCAGCCCACGCAGCACCAGATTATCCACCCGTATCACCGGAAGCTCAAGGTACGACTGCAAGCTGTCCGCTCCGCCACCGCTTAGCACACAGTGGCAATCACCTGCCTGCGCCATAGCCTCAAATTGTAAACGAACGGCACCTACGGTCGCCTGAATTGCGCCGCTCAAGATGGCGTCGGCCGTGTTACGCGGAAAGCGATGCCAGACGCCTCCCTCAATCTGACCCAGTTGCGCGGCACCCGCAGTCAGACTGACCTCCAGCATACCGAGACCCGGCAGAATGAGTCCACCCAAGAATTCGCCCGTCAAGGACAGAGTGTCTATCGTGGTGGCGGTGCCACAGTTGACCACCAGGCAGGGGGCGCGCACCCGGTCCCAGGCCGCAATGAGTGCAGCCCAGCGGTCACAGCCAAGCTGTGCGGGACATTCGTACAGGTTACGCACGCCACACTCCGCCACCCTTGCCACAATAAACTCTACCTGGCAGCGCCAAATGGCACAGGCTGCGCCAAGCAACTGGGCCATGACATCACCAGCCACATTGGACACCAGAATCCTGTCCGGCGATGGCAGTCCAGAGAATTCCGCTCCCAAGGTCGGCATATCCCTGTGTAAAAGTGTGCCCTCTCGTAGCCATGTTTCGCCCTCGACCATAGCCCACTTGACACGACTGTTGCCGGCATCGATCAGAAGTATTCTCATATCGCGCGCACACCAATCTCCCCAACATTAAATTTTTTCATTCCGCCTGCCGTCTCTAGCATAAGTGCACCGCTTTCGGTCACACCTCGTGCAATCCCGAGCTCGACCGTACCGTCTGGTAAGCATAGTTGTACCGTCTGATCATGAAAAGCATGGTAGCCCTCCCATTCCTCACGCAAAACCGAAAATCCATCGCGGGCGAACCCGCTGAGGACCGCCTGCAGCTCACGCAGGATTATCGCAAGCACGTAATTTCTTTCAGGCACAGCAGCCCCAGGCGTGTCAGCCACCATCGTCGCCAAACTCGACACCGGCTGATCAATCCTCGATAGCAGATGTGCCGGCATGCTTAGATTGAGGCCAACGCCAATCACCACAGCGCTCGGCCCTAGCATGTCGCCTTGGGCCTCTATTAGGGTACCGGCCAGCTTACCGCGATCACCATCCAGCAGGTCGTTCGGCCACTTTATCCGTACCTCTCTCATGCTAAGTGCACGAAGCGAGCGGACCAGCGCCACCCCCACCGCGAGACTTAGGCCGGACAGTGCCGACACACCCATCTCGTAACGCCACAGCAACGAAAACGTAAGCGCGTTACCCAGACCGGAGTGCCATGGTCGTCCCATTCGTCCGCGCCCTTCGCTTTGCAGCTCCACCGCCAACACCTTGCCGCTGGCCACACCTTGCCCGGCAAGCTTTAATAGCGTGGTGTTACTAGAGGGTAGACTGTCTAAGATCTCGACATCGAGTTTCCCCACCATCTTACCCAGGTGGTGAGCGATGATTTCGGCGTCCAGCCACTGTGGCGGGTTGCTCAGGCAGTAACCTCGGCCCGAGACACCGCGCAAAGCTAGGCCATAGTCACCCACGTCATGCAAGGCGTTGTTCACGCTGGCGCGCGACACGCCCAAGCTCCTCGCCAGCGTCTCCCCCGAATGAAATTTTCCGTCCGCCAGCAGGCGCAGTAAAACGAAGGTTAGCGGTTTCATGGCTATCGGAACCATTCACCCGTACTCATGGCTTTCATTGTGAGCATCCTTGCGATGCTTCATCACGCTGATTAATAAAAGCATAGATCTCCTGCCTTTTTTTCAGCGCATCTTGGTATCCAAGCTCGATCATCTCGCAACAAAAGCTCTTCTCAAAGAGTAGGTAGCTCGCCAAGTTCGCTCCGCTGCGACGCATTACACCCATCCCCCTCAATAAAAAACGAATAGTCCATGGCAGTGACATCACATGCCTCTGGGCAATCTCCTCGATAGACTGGCTTGGCTCAATCACCAAAACATCAATGTGTCGCATATTTATTTTCTGCCGAGAGTCCTCCGCCAGCATTTCAATTGTACGGTTAACACGCTGCAGACGCTCCAAGTCGACCGCCATGCCATCCAAGAAAATACTGTCCATGACATGGCCAAATATTTGCGCCAGCGAGGGGTAACTGACTATGTCGGCGGGGCTAAGTTGTCTCGTTTGACCCTGCCCAAAGCCGATAATCAGAAGACGAGTGGCGCCCAAGTGCAAGGCGGCACTGATAGGGGCAACCTGGCGCATCGAGCCGTCACCAAAGTATTCGTGGTCAATAAACACGGCTGGAAAGATTAATGGGATAGCCGAAGACGCCAGCAGGTGCTCGGCCGCAATCCTTGTGGGAATGCCGACACGATGCGCACGCGTCCACGGGACGACACTCTTCGCACCCTGGTAGAACGTTACCGAGCAACCGGAGCCGTAGGCCAAGGCCGTGATGCTTAGTGCGTGGAGATTTCCTGCGTCAATATTTTTTTGAATCTTTTCATACGGAAGGACTGCCTTCAATAGGCCTGCCATGGGCGTGTTGTCCAGCAAGGCTATCTTCTTGAGTTTATTGATACCTATGCTACTTAAAATCAAACCCAGTATCCACTGCATCGACTTCTTAAGCACACCCACGAAGTCAGTTCTGTAAACCAGATTGGCGTGAGACTGTGTCCACACCTCGAGGAGGTATCGCACCCCCCTGTGTAGCGAGGGTGAGTGCACGGCGAGAGCAGCCGCATTGAGTGATCCAGACGAGGTCCCACAGATGACAGGAAAGGGGTTGCGTGTGCACTGTGGAAAAAACTCAGCGATGGCCTTTAGCACGCCGACCTGGTAGGCAACACGTGCGCCGCCGCCAGTTAAAATCAAGCCGAGCTTTTCTGGCGCACCCATCTTTGCCCACCCCTATCGAATATACGAGTCACACACCCAGCGTCAGCCCAAGGCCAGAATAGATTATACCTGACGAGTAGCCCATGCTCGCCAAACCAAGATGGCGCAGGCGCAGAGCAACTACATAGCGCTCCACAACTTCTCCAGTCGCTTAGTGGACACAATCACTGGCGTCTTTAATTCCTGGGCGAACAAAGACACCCGTAGCTCCTGTAGCAGCCAACCAAACTCCTCCAGACGCGGATCCGCATTACCCTTCTGAGTGTCCAGCTTTCGCTGCCAGGCTTGTTGCAGGGACTGTATTTGCGTAAATTGTCGTGCATCGCGTATCGCGTCGACCTCTATCTTTTCAAGCCGTGTGCCGACGGCCCTGAGGTAGCGAGGGAGGTGCTGTATCCGCTCGTACGAAAGCCGTAAAATAAAGCCCTTGCTTAGCAGCCACTCACACTGCGTGCGCATATCCAGAAATGCTCGCTCATGTGATTTAGCGGCTTGTAGTTTTTTCTGAATGAGCTGGTGCTCGTTCAGTATTACGCCCACCAGGCGCCTGATCTCCTGCGCCACTAGAGTTAGACGGCCCTTTGCCTCCTTGCAACGCGCGCCGAACTCCATGTCATTTTTTGGCCAGGGCTCACTCAAGCAACTACGATCGAGGGCTGCGGATAAAATTTGATGCCCAAGCTCTTGTGCGGTACCAAGCGGCAAGAACTGCATCGCCATGGCCTGCAAGTCAAGATTCTTTTCCAAAAACTTAACCTGCTCCTTGAGTGCCAGCATAAATAAGCGGCGCAATCCCACGCGATGTGCCGACAGCGCCTCGTCGCGTGTGTCGAATGTTCGTAAAGACACGCCCTCACCCCCATCCACCAGCGCATTAAAAACCGTCACCACTTGCCCGGCACGGAACATCTCTGCCGTCTCTTTCAACTCACCCATGCCCCAATCTTTAAACGACGTTTCATCCTGACTCGCGGTTACGCCGCCCACACTGGTTGGCTCAGGCTGACACGCAAGCTCGGCACGCAGCTGAGAAAAGTTACGCGAGACCCCCAAACACCGACCGTGCTCGTTCACCACATAAAAGCTCATGATTAGGTGGGCCGGGAGCTGCTCCAGTCGAAACATATCCACCGAGACATCGAGCTGCCTCTTTTCACGGATGTAGCGTGAGAGTGCCTGTAGCAGCGGCGTGTCAGAGATCGGCACGTCGTGACAGAATAACGCCGCGAACTCAGGCACCGGAACCATGTGGCGACGCAGCTTTTGTGGCAACGTTTTAATCAGTTGCGCCACCTTCTCCGTCAGCAGGGCGGGCACCAGATACTCACAGCGCGACGGGGACACCTGGTTAAGAAGGGCTTGCGGTACAGTCAGCGTGACTCCGTCGTCGCTCTTCCCTGGCGCAAAATTATAGGTCAGCACATAGCTAACATTACTCATCACCAGCTGCGGCGGAAATTGATCGGTGGTGATGCCAGCCGCCTCGTGACGCATCAGATCGGTGCGCTGGAGGTGCAGTAGCGCAGGGCTCTCCCGTTCCACCCCCTTGCGCCACACCTCAAAGTCCGCTCCGTTGTGTATGTGTGCCGGAATGTGGCTGTCGTAGAAGGCAAAGATCAGCTCATCGTCTACCAGCACATCTGGTCGGCGCGCCTTGTGCTCCAATGCCTCGATTTCTTTTATCAACTCCTGGTTGTGCGAGAAGAATGTTGCGGACGTATAAAACTCACCTGCCACCAGGGCCTGGCGGATAAATATGGTGCGCGATTCAGCGACATTTATTGGGCCGTAATGTATACGCTTTTTCGGATTGACGATCAGGCCATACAACGTACTGCGCTCAAAGGCCACCACCTGCGCCGCCTTCTTTTCCCAGTGTGGATCGAAATAGTGGCGCTTGATCAGATGCGCGCCCACCTCCTCAAGCCACTCCGGTTCAATCTGCGCAACACAACGCGCGTACAGTTTTGTCGTTTCGGTTAGCTCAGCTGCCACAACCCACTTGGGGATCTTTTTTGTCAGAACAGAATTAGGAACGATAAAGAATTTTATTTCGCGTGCGCCCTGATAATAAATCTCACGATCTACGCTCTTGCAACCAACGTTGCCCAGAAGACCGGTCAGCAGGGCCTTGTGTATTTCATCGTAACCAGCCGGAATATCATTCATTCGCATCCCCATCTCGGCAACCTGTACGCGCAGCTGCTGATGAAGCTCATGCCACTCGCGCAACCGAATTGGGGACAGGAACCTGTCACGGCACTCGCTTGCCCACAAGCGCTTAGACTTACCAAGCCCCATCGCCCCCTGGAGCCAAGCCCACAGGTTTACATAGAACATAAAATCAGAACGCTCGTCATTAAATGGCTGNNTCGCGCGGATCCTGCACCGACAATGCGGCGGCGATGATCAGCATTTCATTCAGGCAACCCTGCTCGCACGCGGCCAGAATCATGCGGCCAATTTTCGGATCGAGCGGAAGCTTTGCCAGCTCGTACCCCATGGGCGTCAACTGTCGAATCTCGTTGATGGCATTCAGCTGCATTAGCAATTGATAGCCATCGGCAATTGAACGCGATCCCGGTGGCTCGATAAAAGGAAATTTTTCCACTTCGCCCAGGCCCAAGAAGCTCATGCGCAAAATAACTGTTGCTAGCGACACTCGAAAAATTTCTGCATCGGGATACTCCGTGCGCGCCACAAAGTCTGGCTCATCATACAGCCGCACGCACACTCCGCTCATCACCCGACCACAGCGCCCGGCACGCTGATTGGCCGCGGTGCGCGAAATTTTTTCCACACGCAGTTGCTCAACCTTCTGTCGTATGCTGTAGCGATTAATACGAGCCAACCCGCTATCAATGACGTATCCAATGTTTGGCACCGTCAGGGAGGTCTCCGCAACATTGGTGGCCAGCACGATTCGACGCATACCAGACGACTTAAACACGCGATCTTGCTCAGCCACAGACAGGCGTGAAAATAAGGGGAGAATCTCCGTGCCACTAGGGTGGTGCTTACGCAAGGCCTCGGCAGCGTCACGAATTTCGCGCTCCCCCGGTAAAAATACTAAAATATCGCCACGTAAACCGCCGACCGACAACTCCTCAACAGCGGCGCACAATGCCTGCTGGATACTCTCCACTATGCCATCCGCGTTTTCTTGCGGTGGGCGATAGCGCAGCTCAATGGGGTAACTTCGGCCCGTGACCAGAATAACGGGGGCAGCCTTGAAGTACCTAGAGAAGTGCTCCGCATTTAGCGTGGCGGAGGTTATGATCAGTCTGAGGTCAGGTCGACGAGGCAACAACAACTTAAAATAGCCCAATAAAAAATCTATATTTAGGCTGCGCTCGTGTGCCTCATCGATGATGATGGTGTCATACTTCTTGAGGAGCCGATCACTCTGAATCTCAGCCAGTAAGATGCCATCCGTCATCAGCTTGATGCAGGTATCAACCGACACCTTGTCATTAAAGCGCACCTTGTAGCCTACCACTCCACCCAACTCTGTTTTTAGCTCATGTGCTATACGCACAGCCACAGATCGAGCTGCGACGCGACGGGGCTGGGTGTGGGCAATCACACCCCGCACACCACGACCCAGGCTTAAGCATATCTTGGGTAGCTGCGTAGTCTTGCCGGAGCCGGTCTCGCCACACACGATTACCACCTGATTGGATGTGATGGCTTGCGCTAACTGCTCGCGTCGCAACACAACCGGCAAGTCGGGAGGAAAGTCTATCGGGGCAAGCAACGCGATGCGTGCTGCGCGACGCGCTTGAGGGGACGGGGCCTGGGTGTGGTGGGGCAGCTGATCGTTATCGCGCATGGTTTTACTTAAGACCGGCACACAGGCAGCCACACACTAAAAATTAACGTAGGACGACGATGTTTAATGCGTACGCTGCAATCTCACGGCAACGTTCTGGCAATACGAACACCCGTGTAGGCGTTCCGACTCAGCTGGTCACTCATGAAGCGAATGGCGGAGCGAGCATCTCTTGGATCGACAATCCATGACCCGCCACGCAGCACACGCCACTCTTGATTGCCGAGGGTGCTTACCGCTCCCCCGGATGACCAGGCCTTGCCGTCTGCTGGGGCTCCCTTATAGGTGTCGTGCCACGCGTCTTCCACCCACTCCCAGACGTTCCCCAGCATGTCATGTAGCCCAAAAGCATTGGGGGCGAAACTGCCCACTGGCGAGGCGCGCTTACAACTCCACGCGCTCTTGCTGTCCTGACAGTTACAATTATTTTTTCCGAGCTCGTCACCCCAATGGTATTCCGTCACCGATCCGGCACGGCACGCGTACTCCCACTCCGCCTCAGATAACAAACGATAGCCCTTGCCTGTCTGCTTAGATAGCCAACGCACGTAGGCCTGTGCGTGCACAAAGTTAATGTTGGTGACCGGCAGATTGTCGCCCTCCCAGCCATTGTCTGCTGGGGCGTACGTGGTCTCCCCAGACAGGACAAAGCGTCTCCATTCTGCCACCGTCACCAGGTACCTTCCTACCGCAAACGGCTGAAGAATACTCACTTTATGCCTGCCGGATGCCTCGCCCATGCGATAGCTTCCCGCTGGTATCACAACCATCTCTGGGGTGTCTATCTCATCACGAAAAAAATTTGCAAGTTTCATGTCGTTTGCCACAGAGGTCTGTTCCGACTTAATTTTTTCTGTCGGCCAGCACTCAATGCCCAGCGGCTCAGCCAGTTCCTGCCTGCCCTCCAGGATATTTTTTTGGGCCTGTGCGTGCTCCTCCGCCAAACAAATAAAGTGGGAGGTGCTCTCGTCACTCAGTACCTGCACCCACTCCTTTTCAATCAGGCCGTCCTGAGTGGCAACCTGAATGAGATGACTTCCGACCGACAAAACAAACCGGCGGGGCGAATTTTTACTGAGTGAGTCCTGGTCGTCCTCGTTCATGGCAAAGTAACAGTCCATATCGGACTCCAACAGCAGAACGACTTGCCTGGCTAGGCCTGAATTCTCGACGGGGGGCTCGCCACCCGCACTTAGCTTATCTATCGACTGCTTGTTACTCATTATGTCCTCGGTATTGTCACAGAAAAAAGTTTATTCCTTAGGCCAACGTCCTGGCGAGACGAAAGCCGAAATTAAAGTTTCTAATGGCCGGCACGCTTCCGTGTCGATGGGCACAGCGCACGTACGTCGGAAAGCTGCTCCAGGAACCGCCACGCATCACACGACCCAATGGGTTTCCTCCGGACAACCAGGCGCTCCCATCAATCGGGGCTCCCTCGTAATTGTCGTGCCATATATCTTCCAACCACTCCCAAACATTCCCCAGCATGTCATGCAACCCGAAGGTGTTTGGTGCAAAGCTGCCAACCGGGGACGCACACCGGCGACTCCACTCGCTTCCGCTATCCTGACAGTTGCAGTTGTTGTGTCCCACTTCGTCACCCCAGTGATACTCCGTCACCGTTCCGGCACGACTGGCGTACTCCCATTCCGCCTCGGTCAAGAGGCGGTAGGCCTGCTTCGTTTGTTCGGACAACCACTGGATGTAACCCTGAGCATCGGACCAGCTAACATTGGTCACCGGTAAGTTGCCACCCTTCCAATCGTTATTATGTGGGGTGTAGCGGGTTCCACCCTGGTCAACATAGCGCGC
>DKNB01000065.1:8823-13334 GCA_002470125.1 Gallionellales bacterium UBA7399
GCGCAATATCAACTCTATATTTATTAAGGTACTCCCCCCTACGATAGCTGCCTGCCGGTATGATCACCATCTCTGGAGTGTCTGGCCCATCACGAAATGTTACAGTGAGATTTGAGCTTCTTGCTGCCACCACTTGCTCGGCATGTATTTGATCGACGGAGAGACACTCTATGCCTAACGGCAAAGCTACTGCCTCTACACGCTGCTGTTGAATTTCGGCGTAACTCTCTGCCAATCGAATCAAACAGACAGACTGCCCCTCGCAGTTTAAATTTTGAGTCCACACTCTCTCCAAAAGGCCGTCTGGTGTAACGACACTTATGAGGTGATCGCCCAATGGGAGGACAACGCTCAGTGGGATATTTTTTTGTAATTCGCCATGATTGTCGTTGCCCACCATGAGGCGGCAGCTGAGATCAGTCTTGAGCAGTAGCGTGGCCTCGCGTCTGGCAACCTGCGNNTCTTTGTTCTTCTGTGGTCATAACCGACATACCTTTTGCCGCGCATCCAGAACACCTTGATTAGGTGGTTGGCTCATCCAGCGTGCTGGCAACACGAAAGCCAAAGTCATCGTACCGGCTTGACGTTATGGCTCGAGCGCGGCTAGCTGAGCGTGCGAGCTTAGGACTACAATCCCAAGAGCCGCCGCGTACCACGCGCGCCTGCTGAACGCCTCCATGAGTCCAGGCGGACTCATCCGCTGGGGCTCCATCATAATTATTGTGCCAATGATCCTCTACCCACTCCCACACATTTCCAAGCATGTCACACACACCAAAAACGTTGGGCACAAAGTTACCCACCTGCGAGGCGCGCTTGCAGCTCCACTTGCTTCCGCTGTCCTGGCAGTTGCAGTTGTTGTGCCCTATCTCGTCACCCCAATAGTACTCAGTTATCGATCCTGCACGACAGACGTATTCCCACTCCGCTTCGGTTGGTAAGCGATAGGTGTGGCCGGTTTGAACGGTAAGCCAGCGCGCATAATCCTGGGCATCGAACCAGCTAACGTTGGTCACCGGGATATCGTTACCAATCCATCCATTGTTTGATGGTCGGTGTGGTGGGTCCTCCGGCTCAATGTACGGAACCACCTCGCTGCCGTCACCTTCTGCACCAAAATGAACGCTCATCGGCTGCTGCTTCACTACGCTCTTGGATTCAACGTATCTTCTCCAGTCATCCACGGTGACCGGATACTTGCTGATGGCGAAAGAGCGGGTGATGGTGACCTTATGCCTGTCAGAGGCCTCCCCCATGCGGTAGCTGCCCGCCGGTATAATCACCATCTCCGGGCAATCCAGCCCATCATGAAAAACCGGTTCGAGCCCAGCCTGTTTGGCTGCCTCTTGCTGCTCTTGTTTAATCTGCTCCACCGACAGACACTCTATTCCTAGCGGCTTTTGCATTTCTTCTTCAAGCTTCACACGCGCCTTGGCATGATCCTCTGCAAGCAAGATGGCATGTGCAACACTCTCCTCGCGATACAGTGGCTGAACCCATTCCTTACCCACCAACCCATCTTGCGTCACAACATGGATGAGGGGGTATCCCAACGGCAGCACGAAACTGCGTGGGTAATCTCTCTCCAATACACCATGACTCTCACCATCCAAGGTAAGAAGACAGGTCATATCCGTCTCCAGCACCAGCGTAGCCACCTGGCCCTGTTCAGCTTCCTGGTTTTGCTCTTTCTGATCAATCACCCAATCATCTCCCTTGCATAATTCTCATCTTGTTAGCGCTTGTCTCATCAATTACAGCGTCCTGGCAACACGAAACCCTATACCATAATTTCGAATTGAAGGCTCAATCCACAAACGAATTGGGGAGCGTGCGTCCCTTGGATCGCTGTCCCAGCAGCCCCCACGCAACACACGCCACTGCCGACTACCCCCAGACTTCCAGACCGTTCCATCGTCTGGAGCCCCTTCATAGTTCTCATGCCACAGATCCTCTACCCACTCCCATGCGTTGCCGAGTGTGTCGTATAAGCCAAAGGCGTTAGGCTTAAAACTGCCCACAGGTGAAGCGCTCTTACAGCTCCACTCGCTCTCGCTCTCCTGGCAATTACAATTGTTTTGACCCACCTCGTCACCCCAGTAATAATCAGTCACCGACCCCGCCCGGCAGGCATATTCCCATTCCGCCTCGGTCAAGAGGCGGTAGTTATGCCCCGTTTGATTTGACAGCCAGTGCACATAATCCTGCGCATCGAACCAATTGATATTGGTCACCGGTAAATCGCTCTTGGTTTCCTTGATATCACTTAAGACCTCATGGTGCAGCTCGGTTGCCTTCGTGGGGGTCTTGAGCAGGACCTTACTGGGTCCACGTACCGTTCCCGTACCAGCCAAGTAGCCAGCGCCAATGCCGGGCAAGACCTCCTCCTTGGGCCTTAGTCGGTCAACGAAAAGCTTCCACTCTGCCACCGTAACCAAGTGTTTGCCCACCGCAAAAGGACGAGCAAATGTCACGGTATGCTTTTCAAATAGCTCACCCATGCCATAGGACCCCGCGGGCAACACCACCATCTCGGGGGTGGCTGATCCATCCCTGAAGGTCACCCCCTTAAGTCCGGCCGCCTTTGCTGCTGCCGCTTGCGCCTCTTGTATTTGTTCCGCCGACCAGCACTCTATACCTATCGGTTGATTCAGATCTCCCACCACTTGCTCGCTACTCATAAATATCTCCGTGACCCAACCTTAAAGGTATACATTTGAACTTATTGCTCCCCTGTGCTTTGATAGGGGTTGCAACATTTATTAATTTATAAACATAGTGTTGTGCGTGAATTTTTTTAATTATCAGCCACCTTGGCGTAGCTCAACCCGATTTTAAGAATAGCCTAAAGCGATCCTCTCAGTCAACCAGCCAAGCAGTAGGGATGCCGCCCAACATTGCATTATTCTTGTGTGCTGCGTAATATTCACTTCCGCGCTAACGCGGCTTCACTGGGAACGAGCAGCGCTCAATCTATTGTCTCGTCAGATAGACCACCCATTAAGTGACGCACGCACTTTCAAGACTGCTAAATTAGGGCCCACTGCGACATGATCTCACGCAACGAATATTTGTTTGAACAATCGCAGTCTGTCATCCCCGGCGGGGTCAACTCCCCGGTCCGCGCCTTTAAGTCCGTGGGTGGCTCGCCACTTTTTTTTAATCGAGGGCAGGGCGCGCACGTATGGGATGCCGACGACAAGCGCTACATCGACTACGTCGGCTCTTGGGGGCCAATGATTGTCGGACACTGTCACCCTGAGGTGGTGAGGGCGGTCCAGCATGCTGCGGCACAAGGCCTAGGATTCGGTGCACCCACCGAAACAGAGCTGCAAATGGCTGAGCTGCTGTGCAAGCTGGTCCCTCATATGGACATGGTGCGCTTAGTTAGCTCTGGCACCGAAGCCACCATGACCGCCATTCGTTTGGCGCGGGGCTTTACCGGTCGCACCCGAATTATTAAGTTTGAGGGTTGCTACCACGGCCATTCCGATGGCTTGCTGGTCAAGGCGGGTTCTGGCGCCCTGACCTTTGGCCAGCCAAGCTCCTCTGGGGTACCCGCTGAAATTGCAGCTCTTACGACCGTTCTTGATTACAACGACGTAGTTGGATTGGAGCACACCTTTTCTACGACAGGCCAAGAGATCGCGGCGGTGATTGTTGAGCTCGTAGCCGGCAACATGAATCTCGTTACCCCCAAGCGCGAGTTCCTCGATGCATTACGCAGGCTATGCACAAAGCATGGCACGGTACTTATTTTAGACGAGGTCATGACAGGCTTCCGTGTCGGCCTACAGGGGGCACAGGGGCACTACAAGATTCAGCCCGACCTCATCACGCTGGGCAAGGTAATGGGTGGGGGTCTACCTGCCGCAGCCTTTGGGGGGAGGCGCGACATCATGCAATGTCTCGCACCGCTGGGCGCGGTGTATCAGGCTGGCACACTGTCTGGCAATCCGGTTTCTGTGGCGGCGGGGTTGGCCACACTAGCGCTGGTACAACAACCGAATTTTTATGAACACCTGGGTGCGCGAACGCGCCAACTAACCGACGGGCTAGAGCAGGCTGCCAAGCAGCATGGCGTTACCTTTTCTGCCCAGTCCATTGGCGGCATGTTTGGCCTGTACTTCCGCGCAATTCCGCCAACCTCTTATGCCGAAGTGATGACCTGCGACAAAGTGGCATTCAATCGCTTCTTTCATGAGATGCTGAACGCGGGTGTCTACCTAGCCCCATCCGCATTCGAGGCAGGCTTTGTATCGTCGGCCCACACTGCCGCAGACATCGAGCAGACCATCGCGGCCGCCAGCAAAATTTTTAAAGCTTGGTAGTATGGGATTATTTTCACGCGCTGCGTTTTTTACAACGGTCAATCATTTGCGCGATTTGCCCGTACACGGCGGCAAAGAGGTTGCCTTCGCTGGGCGCTCCAACGCCGGCAAATCAAGCGCCATCAACGCCCTTGCGAACCGCAAGCGCATGGCCTTCGTCAGCAAAACGCCGGGCCGCAC
>DKNB01000065.1:13407-13591 GCA_002470125.1 Gallionellales bacterium UBA7399
CCCTGTGTGGACTGGTTATCATAATGGATGCTCGACACCCACTCACCGAATTGGACGAACAAATGCTGGACTGGTTTGCACCCACCGGCAAGCCGGTGCATGTGTTACTCACCAAGTCAGATAAGCTAAGTCGCCAACAGGCGAACATAACGCTAAATCGTGTTAAATTGCACCTTGAGGAGCA
>DKNB01000033.1:0-167 GCA_002470125.1 Gallionellales bacterium UBA7399
AACAGCTGGCACTCACCCTGAGCCGCAGGCAATCGCTCCACCTACACCTGCACCTACATCTACAAACGAAACTGCGACAGCCGCCTCTCGTGCGCGTGATGCGCTACGCGGTGGCCGTAGCAGGGAGGCGCGCCCATGAAAACTAGCATCGGCAACATTTTAATTGG
>DKNB01000033.1:198-6274 GCA_002470125.1 Gallionellales bacterium UBA7399
TGTTCGTGGTGGATCAACGTCAGACGGTTATCGTTCTTCAGCTCGGTGAGATGGTGGGGGTTAAAACCACACCAGGACTCTATTTCAAAATTCCACTCGTACAGAATGTACGTTACTTCGACTCGCGCATCTTAACCTTGGACAGCGTAGAGCCTGAGCGCTTCATCACAGCAGAGAAGAAAAATATCATGGTTGACTCCTTCGTGAAGTGGCGTATTGCCGATGTAAAGCAATACTACATCAGCGTGGGCGGGGACGAGATCCGCGCAAAGACTCGCCTAATGCAGACGGTCAACTCGAGCATGCGCGAAGAGTTTGGCAAGCGTACCATCAACGAAGTAGTGTCTGGTGAGCGCGATAAGATTATGAAAGCACTAAGCCAAAAGGCTGATCTAGATGCTCGCAAGATTGGGGTGCAAGTACTGGACGTACGACTAAAGAGAGTTGACTTCCCAACGGAAATTAGCGAGTCGGTGTACCGTCGAATGGACGCAGAGCGTAAACGTGTTGCCAACGAGCTTCGTGCAACCGGTAATGCAGAGAGCGAGAAGATTCGAGCTGATGCCGATCGCCAGAGGGAGGTAACGCTTGCCGATGCATATCGTGACGCACAAAAAATAAAGGGTAAGGGTGATGCTAAGGCGTCTGCCATCTATGCCGCTGCGTTTGGACGAAACACTGAGTTCTATGCATTCTATCGCAGCATGGATGCATACAAGCAGAGCTTCAAGAACAAAAGTGATGTTATGGTGGTTGACCCCAGTTCCTCATTCTTCAAATACCTCAAGGGCTCCAGCAAGGCCACTAAATAGTCAAAAGGGATGGCGTATGCTGATTTATTGGTTTACTGGATTGGCACTGATGCTGGTCATTGAGGGTATCACGCCATTTTTATTTCCAACCCTGTGGCGCGAGACACTCCGTAAATTAACGCTACTCTCAGACGGACAAATTCGTTCACTGGGTATCACGGCCATGATATCTGGGTTACTAGTACTGTATTGGATTAAATAATGCCAAACTCTAACTGGCTGCTGCCAGAGTATATACAAGACATACTCCCAGATGAGGCGTGGCACATTGAGCGTATGCGCGCGGATGTGCTAGCGCTGTTACGCCTGTCTGGGTATCAATTGGTGGCGCCCCCACTGTTAGAGTACGCCGAATCCTTGCAAATCAATGGCAGTCCCGTTATGGACTTGCGCACTTTCAAGCTTGTCGATCAATTAAGTGGCCGCACTATGGCGCTGCGCGCCGATATCACACCCCAGGTAGCTCGCATTGATGCACACCTACTCAATCGTCAAGGTGTGACCAGACTATGTTACGCCGGAAGTGTGCTACACACTCAGCCAGCTGGATTGATGCGCACACGAGAGCTATTGCAGATAGGTGCGGAAATTTATGGCCATGACACCATAGATAGCGATCTAGAGGTGCAGCGCCTAATGCTTGAGTCGTTGGCCTTGCTTGGCATTAAAGGAGTGCACCTCGACCTTGGCCACATTGCGCTGTTTCGCGCACTGATTAGTCGTACCGAAATCACCAAAAAATTAGAGATAGGCCTATCAAATGCCCTGCAGAGCAAGGACATGACCGCGTTACGCCCACTTGTTTCCGATCTGACGCCCGCACTGCGGGATGCGCTGATGGCTCTACCCAAGTTGTATGGTGGAGTAGAGGTAATTGCGCATGCGCGTTCAGCGCTACCGAAGTACCCAGAAGTGACGACGGCATTAGACGAACTGGAACAGGCTGCCAGTCATCTCCAGCCGCTCGCACAAAGTATCGGTATCGATCTTGCCGAACTGCGAGGCAGTCACTACCACAGCGGCATGGTATTTGCTGCCTACCACTCCGGTAGTCATGACGCCATCGCCCTGGGCGGACGCTATAACGATCTAGGAAAAAGCTTCGGTCGAGCTCGTCCGGCCACAGGCTTCAGCATGGACCTGCGTCAACTACACGGCTTACTGACACAGCACTCACAGCCCATGGGTATAGTCGCGCCACACCATAGTGACCCCCTGCTCCATAAAACTATTATGGAGTTGCGTGCACAGGGGCAGGTAGTCGTGGTCGACTTTCTGGGTGTTAAGAAATTGCGCACCGAGCTCAATTGTGATCGAGAGCTAGTCATGCGTGACGGCGCATGGCATGTGGTAAAAATAAAATCCTAGAAGCACTTTTCTTACACCAAAAAATTTTACTTTAAGCAACAGCAGTCAGGGATTGGTAATGTCAAAAAATGTTGTGGTGATTGGTACGCAGTGGGGGGACGAGGGAAAAGGCAAGATAGTTGACTGGCTCACCGACCACGCACAGGCAGTGGTACGCTTTCAGGGGGGCCATAACGCCGGACATACGCTCGTTATAAACGGCAAAAAAACCGTTTTGCACCTCATACCATCTGGTATTTTGCGCGAGCATGTGATGTGCTACATCGGTAATGGCGTGGTGGTGTCACCCCAAGCGTTGCTAGACGAAATGGATGGCCTGACTGCTGCCGGCGTGGATGTCTACAGTCGTCTGCGTATCTCTGAGGCGTGCCCACTGATCCTGCCCTACCATGAAGCTCTAGACAAGGCCCGCGAACTAGCCAAAGGGACGAACAAGATTGGAACCACCGGACGCGGAATTGGTCCCGCCTACGAAGATAAGGCCGCGCGTCGTGCCATAAGACTCCAGGACTTATTTCATCGTAAGCGCTTTGCCGCAAAACTTGGCGAAGTTCTTGACTATCATAATTTTGTGCTCAAGAATTACTTCAGCGCCAAAACCATCGATTTCCAGTCGACCTTGGATAACACACTGGCATTGGCAGAACGAATAAAGCCGTTACTACTTGACGTGCCACGTGCACTGTACGACGCGAACAAGAATGGCTTAAATCTTCTGTTCGAAGGTGCTCAGGGCACGCTGCTGGATATAGATCATGGCACCTATCCATTCGTAACCTCTAGTAACTGTATCGCAGGTGCAGCCTGTGCTGGTAGTGGCGTTGGTCCACAGACATTGCACTACGTACTTGGTATTACAAAGGCATATACCACCCGTGTTGGCTCAGGCCCCTTCCCAACCGAACTGGACGACGAGATAGGCAAGCATCTGGCAGAAAAGGGTCATGAGTTTGGATCCACCACCGGACGTGCGCGTCGTTGTGGCTGGTTCGATGCGGCAGCACTGAAGCGCTCCATTCAAATCAATGGCGTATCCGGTCTCTGCGTCACCAAGCTAGACGTGCTGGATGGGGTCCAAACATTGCGACTGGGCGTTGGGTATCAAAACAATGGGCAGTACAGTGACATATTACCCGTGGGCGCAGAGTCTCTGGTGGGGTGTGAGCCGGTGTATGAAGACATGCCAGGCTGGAGCGGTAGCACCGTTGGTGTGAAATCTTACGATAAGCTACCCCTGGAGGCGCGCAACTACCTCAAACGCATTGCGGAAATATGTGAGGTGCCCGTTGACATGGTTTCCACTGGATCCGATCGCGACGAGACCATCGTGTTGCGTCACCCATTTGAGAATTAAGTTACCACTAATGCTACAGTAAACGCATCAGAAAAGGCGTCCCTAGTGACCAGCCTTGTCGTCAACCTTACGCTTTAAAAGCTCCTGCGTCTGTTCAAAGAAGGTTGCGGGCTTAATCCCCGGAACCGCCAAAAATATTCCTGGCTTAAGTACGGTATTGTAGTTTTGTTTGGCGTAGGCATCTGGATCAAGCTCACGGTCCGCCCATATCCAACCAGCCACTCCTATCGACAGCATTAGCACGGTCATAAGGCGTGATCGACGTGTTACCCGTGTAATAAATCCCATCTGAAAATAAAGCATTCCCATAAGGGAGCCTAGGGTAACGACTATCTTGGCAATATCGGTACCAGACAAGTCGAAGGCGAAGAACGTGTACTCAACGACGGCCTCTCCTACGCACATCACAACAAACGCGAGGCTAACCAATGTCACATGAGCGGCCAAATGAGTCGCCCCAGTAAACACACGATTAATTACTGCGCTAACAATAACCACGCCCACAAGTCCCAGGCTCGTTGTGCCGACGCCGTAGAACATTTGCTTAATCGCATCCTGAGTCGCCGTCTCAAATATCTCCGCAATGACCACCAATAAAAAAATTAATAGTGCCAGCACCGCGCTAGTCGTAGAGTTTAAGCGGTCAGGAAGCGAGCTATGGTGCATCGGCAACGTCTCTTGCACTGCGTCATAACAAGAGCGGATGCGTATTCGTGTCCGACCAAGACATAGCACATCATTCGGTAGAACCATCCCGGACACAAAGGGAGTACCAAGGCTGAGGTGTTTTGTACCATTAACCGACTCAAGATCGTTGACCAATACACCCTCAGGCTCAATTTCCTCGATCTCGAGGTGGGTTGTATCTATGTAGGGGTCATCTATCAGCACATCAGAATCGTAACCTCGCCCGATATAGCATGGTAGTTCTGTGACCGCGTGACGAGCCAACACCTCGCCATTTCGTTTCAGTACCTCAACGTAAGCTAGGGTACCCATGCAATTGACTCCATATAGTGCTGGGCAACACGCATGGCATCTTTCCATGGGAATCCAAGCATGGTCAGCTTGCTGAGCAGCGCCTCATTTTTGCCATCGACCGTGGTTAGTTTAAGTATGACGTCATACATGCCAGGGAACTGTAAGTATCGCCTAGTACAGAGCACGGCACGTGCACGCGTTCCCTTTAATGCAACAATACGATCACTACACTCATAGGGGCCAAGATGCTTTCGATCGACATCCTTATCGATCTTGTGCTCAAAGCGAGTTGACTGCAGGTAAGCAAATCGAGTTACCCCAAGTTTGTCGCTACGCAAAATTCGATTGAAGTACTTAACTCGCCCCATCATTAGCTGCTCATTAATGTAGACGTCTGAATTTGAATCGCACTGGTGATCATCTATCTCGTAGCGCCACTCAGGCTCCCGCATGGGCGACGACCAGCACTCAACCCCGATGCTTCCCATGTCCTGTACACGAAAGTTCCCCAACACTTTGACGCCAGTCGAATTAAATAACAGACGAGCGCTAATTGCTTCCGCCTGGATCTGTAACTGCCGTGCAATCTCGGTCTTAAATCCTGATGCAGGCAAGGGGGCGGTCTCGTAACTGCGTAGCAGCTCCTCCCCAAAGCGGGACGGCACCACGAAGCTTACCAACTGCCCATCCAGGCGTCTCGCCACGTTAACACCAAAAACATGGCCGTCTGCGGTAACGGTTGGACCACCACTCATGCCAGAGTTAATTGCTGTCGTCATGTGAAAGTGGGGCTGGTAATGATTTTCTGAGAGTCCATTATAGGTACCCTCAACCACGGTCAAGCCCTGACTTAATGGGTAACCGAGTGAGTACCCACGATCCCCCTTGGCTAAAGTGCCCTTGAAAAAACTCAGGGGCGGCAACCTGGCCCCTGACAAACGAACCAGCGCCAGATCATGAATGACATCAATGGCGACAACCTCCATATTGCCACGCTGCCCTCCTGGTGCCTGGTACTCGAGTAAATAAAGGTCTGGTTCTAGGACTGCGTTACCAACAACGTGATAGTTGGTAAGCACTAGCCCGTCATGACTCACGACAAACCCGGTGCCGGTTGCCGCATTTCCCCCGCCGCCTCGTGGGTGCAACTCGATCTGCAGCACTCGAGACTGGAGGTCCTTAAAGATACGATTAGCAATATTTGATTGGGCGGAAGCACTCTCTGCTGCGTCCGCCAGGTTAATCAGGGCAGTCGATGAGCCCATAATCAGGCCCATGGCCAAAGCGGCTCGTACGAGGTGTTTCCTAAGGTCTGTACTCATAGCAATACTCAGGTGATCTACATTAACCGTGTGTGCCTTAAGTGCACGCCTGTAATTTTTTATGTTGGCACTCTCGAATCATCTTCTGTGCTTCCAAAATTTGTTGTGACGTCATATTTTTTTCGGCGAGCTCGCGAACTTTCTTGGCATTCGTGTGGCCAGATGCGGCGGAGAGACTCCACCAGGTGTACGCACGAACATGATTTTGCGCCCCGCCCTGCCCCTCATCGTACATCACC
>DKNB01000044.1 GCA_002470125.1 Gallionellales bacterium UBA7399
AAGGCTTGGTAACTACGGCCACCGTTAGGACGTCCATTTCCTTTGCTATTTGCGCCACCACTGGTGCCGCTCCTGTTCCAGTGCCGCCACCCATTCCGGCAGTAATAAATACCATATTTGCGCCTCGAATCAGATCAGCAATGCGTTCACGATCTTCTTCGGCCGCGGCTCGCCCAACATCTGGAATTGCCCCGGCACCCAGCCCCTTCGTGATAGTGGCGCCTATCTGTAGTTGAGTGCGTGCTTTATTGCGATTTAACGCCTGAGCATCGGTATTAATGACGATGAACTCTACACCTTGCACGCCTTTTTCGATCATGTGATCGACCGCGTTTCCCCCGCAGCCACCCACACCTATAACCTTGATTACCGCGTCCTGAAGTTGTGCATTCTCAATTTCAAACATTACCACCTCCTTATTGTTATAAACATTAATACAAAACAACCAACGCCACCCCTAAGTCACACCCACCTAAAAATTCCCTTTAAACCATGCTTTCATCCTGCCCAGCACTTCAGCAAATGAATTCGAACGTAACCGGGCTACTTGATGATGTTGATATTGCTCCAAACCATAAAGCAACAAACCAACCCCCGTGGAAAAGCGTGGCGTCCTAACCACATCAGACAGCCCCCCTACATAACGCGGCAAGCCCAATCGCACCGGCATATGGAATATTTCTTCACCCAGTTCCACCATTCCCTGCATGGCGCTACTACCCCCAGTAATAACAATCCCAGAAGACAGCAAATTTTCAAACCCACTGCGGCGCAGCTCTTCCTGCACCAAAATATACAACTCTTCCACACGCGACTCGATAACTTCCGCCAAGGTTTGTCGCGATAGCATGCGTATCTCACGCTCACCAACACCAGGCACACCAATTGGACCCTCTTCGGCAAGCTGACGAAGAGCGCAGCCATACTTAATTTTTATATCTTCTGCATCTGTAGTTGGAGTGCGCAAGGCCATCGCAATGTCACCGGTAATTTGGTCTCCAGCGATTGGAATAACTGCGGTATGGCGAATGGCGCCACCAGTAAAGATTGCCACGTCGGTGGTGCCGCCACCGATATCCACCAAGCAAACACCCAGCTCCCTTTCATCATCAGACAGCACTGCCTTACTTGACGCCAGCGGCTGGAGAATCATCCCTCGCACCTCCAATCCGCAACGATGTACGCACTTCATGATGTTCTGCGCTGCCGCTACCGCACCAGTAACAATGTGCACTTCCACTTCAAGGCGCATACCACTCATACCGAGCGGCTTCTTAATATTTTTCTGCCCGTCAATACTAAATTCCTGCTCCAAAATATGAAGTATCTGCTGATCGCCAGGCAAGCTTAGCGAGCTAGCAGTTTCAACCACCCTGTCAATATCTACTTGCACGACCTCCTGATCTTTTATCTTAACCATGCCCTTCGCGTTTGAGCTTTTAATGTGACTGCCCGCGATGCCGGTGTAAACCTCACGAATCTTGCAGTCAACCATTAGCTCAGCATCTCCTAGCGCACGCTGAATTGCCGCTACTGTTGCATCGATATTGACCACCATGCCTTTTTTCATGCCGGAGGATTCGTGCATACCAACACCAATCACCTCCATGGCTCCATCTGGCTGAACCTCAGCCACGACAGCAACAATCTTGGAGGTGCCGATGTCCAGCCCCACAATTAAGTTCTTACTTTCTCGACTCTTGCTCATCGCACCTTTCCGCTGTCCACATTCCTTTAGGCCACTCAGATTAACTCTGCGCTAAGCGTATCTCTCGACACGCCACCTTCCTGAGGTTTTATATTCGCCCTACATTGCCTTCTTTCTAACTATATTGAGATTGCTCTCTGCGCTTGATACGCGCACCGCGAAACCATTTCGATAGCGCAAGTCAACATATCTAACCTTTGGTGATGGCCTACTTTTTTGCAAATTACTCTTTGTGTGCGAGACCTCCTCGATCTGCTGCATAGACAGCAAGCTATGCGGATAGGCCGCCACGAAACTTGCCAAACGCTGTTTTGGCTGTTCGCGCCCCAGTTCTATAAGCACACCATTGCTCAAGCGCATCCTCCAAGAACGTCGCGGTGACAGGCTAATCTCTGCGATTTCCTGCTTAAGTGGCGCAAGCTGCTCGGTTAGTGTGGCGTACATCTGCGCCACCTCAGCTGCGCTATCGGGCTGCCCAACAAATTTGGGTAACACCTGATCTGTTTCACCCAAAAACACTTCACCATGGGTGTTCACCAACTTAGCATCACCCCAATGCGCCAGGGCAACATGCTCCTCCAGAGTCAGCTCTAATCGCCAAGGGAAATTTCGCCGCACACTCACCTTGCGCACCCAGGGGATATTCTCAAGAGTGCGTCGTGTCCGATCTAGATCAACAGTAAAAAAATTTCCGTGCAACTCATGTCGTATCGTCGCATCAATCTGAGCGGGTGCCACCCTGTGGGGAGCGACACTCACAGACACGGTGCGCAAGGAAAATATTGATAGATGTAGCGCATAGCTCAGCACACCATACACAATCAACACAAAGCAAACACCAAACAATATATTGGACGTAATGCGTAAAAGTTCCGGCTTATTCCACATGACTTAGGTCCAGTATATTCAATACCAACTGCTCGAAACTCATGCCGGCCTGGCGCGCAGCCATTGGCACCAGACTGTGATCGGTCATGCCAGGCACGGTATTAATCTCAAGCAAATAGGGTCGATTGGCCTCATCCATCAAAAAATCTACACGCCCCCAACCAGAGCCTCCTATCAAGGCAAAGCTTTTCAGTGCCAAGCGCTGCATTTCCACTTCCTTCTCTTGCGATAACCCAGATGGACACAGATAGCGTGTATCGTTACGCAAATACTTTGCTTCAAAGTCATAAAATTCCTTGGCCGACTCTATCTTGATTACCGGCAGCGCTTGTTTGCCCAAAACGGCAACCGTATACTCACCGCCACTCACAAATTCTTCTGCCATCACTAATTGATCGTATTTTGCCGCCTCTACATATGCAGGTCGCAGCTCGCTGAGCTTCTTTACTTTGCTGATGCCGACACTAGATCCCTCGTTAACCGGCTTAACAAATAGTGGCAAACTTAATTTTTCCGCCACCACAACCAAATC
>DKNB01000087.1 GCA_002470125.1 Gallionellales bacterium UBA7399
TGAAACGCATGCTATTCAATGCGACACACGCGGAGGAACTCCGTGTCGCCATTGTCGACGGTCAGAAGTTGATCGACCTAGACATTGAAGCCGCCGGTAAGGAACAGTGCAAGAGCAACATCTACAAGGCCGTCATCACCCGCATCGAGCCCAGTCTGGAGGCGGCATTCGTCGACTACGGTGGTAACCGTCACGGTTTCCTGCCATTCAAAGAGGTTTCCCCCACCAACTACCTGCGCCAGGATGGCGACGGGCGCCCCAGCATCAAGGAGGCCCTGCGCGAAGGCCAAGAGCTCCTTATCCAGGTGGATAAAGACGAGCGCGGCAACAAGGGGGCGGCACTCACCACCTACATCAGCCTAGCCGGTCGCTACATCGTACTCATGCCCAACAACCCTAGCGGTGGTGGGGTATCACGCCGCGTCGAGGGCGAGGAGCGCAACGACCTGCGGGACGTCTTGGCGCAATTGGACGTGCCACAGGGGGCTAGCATCATCGCACGCACCGCCGGCATTGGTCGCAACCTGGAGGAGCTGCAGTGGGATCTTAACTACCTAAAGCAGCTGTGGGATGCCATCGAGGGTGCCGCCAAGACCGAGAAAGCGCCCTCCCTGATCTACCTCGAGAGCAGCCTGGTGGTGCGCGCCATACGTGACTACTTCCACGCAGATATTGGTGAAATCCTGGTCGACACGGACGAGATCTACCAGCAAGCGTGTGCCTTCATGGGCACGGTCATGCCCAACAGCGTTAACGTCATCAAGCGCTACGAGGACGATGTTCCTCTGTTCTCACGCTTCCAGATCGAGCACCAGATTGAATCCGCACACGCACGCCAGATTAACCTGCCCTCGGGTGGCGCGATTGTCATCGACCACACCGAGGCACTCACCGCGATCGACATCAACTCAGCACGCGCAACCCGCGGTGCGGACATCGAGACGACCGCCCTCAATACCAACCTAGAGGCGGCTGACGAGATCGCACGACAGATGCGTCTGCGTGACTTAGGCGGCCTGATCGTGATCGACTTTATCGACATGGGCAGCACCCGCAACCAGCGTGAGGTCGAGAACCGTCTGCGCGATGCGCTGCACTACGACCGTGCACGCGTGCAGACCGGCAAGATATCGCGCTTCGGACTGCTCGAGCTATCGCGTCAGCGACTGCAGCCTAGCCTAGAGGAAGGCAGCCACACGCCCTGCCCTCGCTGTAATGGTATCGGACACATCCGCGGCATCGAGTCCTCCGCCTTACACATCCTGCGCATCATCCAGGAGGAGGCCATGAAGGAGCACAGTGCCGCCATCCACGTGCAGGTACCGATCGACGTGGCCACCTTCTTGTTAAACGAGAAGCGCACCGAGATCTACCAGATCGAGTCACGTCTCAAGGTGGCGATCATGCTGATCCCCAACTCGCACATGGAGACACCGCACTACACGATCACCCGCCTACGTCAGGATGATATCTCGGAGAGCCCACAGGCCAGCTACAACATGGTTGCCCTGCCCGAGGCTGGCGAGGACCCGGCCAAGAAGGCCACACAAGACATCAAGGTGGAGCGCGCTCGGGCAGTGGTGCAAGGCATCACACCATCGGCACCGGCTCCCATGCGCACCGTTGAGCGGCGCTCTATCTTCAGCTGGCTGTTCGGCTGGATGTTCACCAAGAAGGCGCCCGCTAAGCCGGCCACCCGGAGTAATTCACACCGTGACCGTGAGGGCCGCAACGCAGGTGGTCGTAACGCACACGGCAACCGCCCAGAGGGTGGCCGTCAGCGCAACAACCCACGCCGTGATCGTGACGAGAGTCGTCCTGCCGCGGACCGACCTGCCGCCTCCCCCGCAAGGGAGTCGGCACCCCGTGCCGAGCGTCCGCCCCGCAAGCCACCGGTGCAGGTTGAGGTGGCAACGTCTGAGGTCATATCACAGGCAGCAGGTGTCACTACAGAGACAGAGAACGGTGCTACCCCACGCACGGGGCGCAAGCGTGGTCGACGTGGTGGACAGCGTGAGCGTGAGCGACGTGAGCAGCAAGGAACTGAGCAGCAGGCGTCCCTGGATCAACAAGCGAACACGGAGGTTGCACTTAGCCCCGTGGTGAGCCAGGCTTCATCCACTCACGAGGTCACCGAGTTAAGGACCACGGAGCCTGCGGCCCCGCATGTCACAGAGTCGCGACCCGCACCCGTGGTGCAGGCGGACACGCCGGTCCAATCCAACCCCTCCCCCAACGGGAGCGGGTTGGTACAGATCGAGACCGACGCACACAAGCGTGCAATCGCATCGGCAACCGATCAGATCGCGACCACATCGGCGACACCCCGTCGTCGCTCTCGTCCTCGTGAGATATACAGCGCGGAGAGTAGCGAGCCGCTGGTACAGATCGAGACCCAGAAGCCAACCTAGTCCGCCAGGCAGCTCGGTCGCCTGGCACCGGCTACAAATAAAGCCTCACCACACCGTGGTGGGGCTTTATTTTTTTGATCGGCGCCGACGCCGCCGTGAGCTACGTTATGCAGCAACTCTGCGTAGGTGCTGGAGGGACTGGGTCATGTCGCCAATTTTTATAATTAATCTGGACAAGCAAATCAAAGAATTATGTTCGTTGGCGCACAGATAGGTTTCGGTGCTGAATCCATCATGCACTAGATGATAATCAATAGAGAAAACATTAGGCTTAACGCTGGGCCGATTATTTCGCATAAGGAGCCAGGCCTTCAGGCCAAATCCGAAGGAGAAATGTCATGCGATTTCTTGACTCAACAAGAGCCGAGGAAACCCACATGACTACAGCATCTCACGTCGTCTGCCCACAATGCAATTCAACTAACCGCGTTCCCAAGGACAGGATGTGCGCTAAACCCATTTGTGGCAAATGCCACGCCACCCTCTTAGGAACCCAGCCAAATAGCTTGGGTAGGTTCGCATTTGAGGCCCAGGTAGCGAAGAGTGACATTCCGCTGGTGGTTGATTTTTGGGCTCCGTGGTGCGGACCATGCCTAATGATGGCCAAAGCCTTTGAAAAAACCAGTGAGGATC
>DKNB01000066.1 GCA_002470125.1 Gallionellales bacterium UBA7399
AATGGATTGCGCCCCGCACGTTACCTAATCACGGATGATGACGTAGTCCTGATGGCTTCTGAAATGGGGGTATTAGATATTCCACAGAGCAAAATTGTGAAGAAGTGGCGGCTTCAGCCAGGGAAGATGTTCCTTATTGATTTGCAAGCCGGTCGAATTGTGGACGATGCTGAATTAAAAATGCAGCTCGCAACGGCCAAGCCATATCGAGAATGGATTGAAAAGTCACGATATTTTCTTGGCAACTTAGGTGATGTGAATGGCAATAAGGATGTCGAGCAAAAATTACCCGAGAAGGATTTGCTGGATATTCAGCAGGCGTTTGGTTATTCACAAGAAGATATTAAATTTATTCTTGCTCCCATGGCCTCCACCGGAGAGGAGGCAACTGGATCCATGGGGAATGATGCCGCTTTGCCAATACTATCTGATAAAAATAAAGTGCTTTACAACTACTTTAAGCAGTTGTTCGCTCAGGTAACCAATCCGCCAATCGATCCGATTCGAGAAGAGATTGTAATGTCTCTGATTTCATTTATTGGACCCAAGCCCAACCTATTGGGTGTGGATGAGGTGAACCCATCGTTGCGTCTTGAGGTTCGTCAGCCCGTACTTTCTAGTGCAGATTTGATTAAGCTGCGTGATATTGACACCCTAACGCAAGGACGCTACAAGGCCCTAGTGTTGGATATTACCTACCCTGTAATGCAGGGCGCGAATGGTTGTGAGGGTGCAATTAAGGCGTTACGGGTTACGGCTGATCAAGCAGTTGCGGATGGCTATAACATATTGATACTGTCTGACCGTGCGGTTTCAAGTACGCGAGTGGCAATACCTGCGTTGCTGGCCTGTGCTGGAGTTCATCATCACTTGGTACGCGAAGGTTTACGTACCAGCACGGGGCTGGTAGTGGATACTGGATCTGCGCGCGAAACTCACCACTTTGCTTTGCTTGCTGGTTACGGTGCTGAGGCGGTCTGTCCGTGGTTGGCGTTTGAGACCATCGCCAGTATGGGCGATCGTTTACCCGTCAGTTTGACTAACATAGACGCAGGTAAATATTTTATCAAAGCAATTAATAAGGGTCTGCTAAAGGTTATGTCGAAGATGGGCATTTCAACCTACCAATCCTATTGCGGCGGGCAAATTTTTGAAGCCATTGGTCTGAATGCTGATTTTGTGGCGCAATATTTCACTGGAACAGCAACGCAAGTGGAAGGAATTGGTCTATATGAAGTAGCCGAAGAGGCGATACGAATTCATCAAGCCGCCTTTGGGGACGATCCGGTCTTGCTGGATTCGCTTGAAGCGGGGGGCGAATACGCATATCGCGTACGTGGTGAGGAGCACATGTGGACACCAGACGTTATTGCTAAATTGCAACATGCCACACGTACTAATAATGCACAGACATACAAAGAGTATGCGAAATTGATTAATGATCAAACGCAACATATGAAGACGTTGCGTGGCTTGTTCGAAATAAAATCAGCGGGTGCACCATTGGCGATTGAGGAAGTTGAGTCAGCAAAGGAAATTGTTAAGCGCTTTACTACCGGTGCGATGTCACTTGGGTCTATCTCTACCGAAGCGCATACCACCTTGGCCATTGCAATGAATCGTATCGGAGGGAAGTCAAATACTGGTGAGGGTGGCGAAGATCCGATGCGCTTTAAATTTGTTAAGGGTGGTGAAAAACTATCTGAAATAATTGGTAAAGGTCGCATTGAGGCTGATTTGTCTTTGTTGCCCGGAGATTCGTTACGCTCAAAGATAAAGCAGGTGGCTTCCGGTCGGTTTGGCGTTACAGCTGAATATCTTACGAGTGCAGATCAAATCCAAATAAAAATGGCGCAGGGTGCCAAGCCAGGAGAGGGCGGCCAACTCCCTGGACATAAAGTATCTGAGTACATTGCTAAGTTACGATTTGCCATACCTGGTGTTGGATTGATATCACCACCACCACATCACGATANNCGATATTTATTCCATTGAAGATCTGGCGCAGCTCATCCACGATCTAAAGAACGTTAATCCACGTGCATCTATTTCGGTTAAGTTGGTATCCGAGGTGGGTGTCGGTACTGTTGCGGCCGGTGTGGCCAAGGCCAAGGCGGATCATATAACCGTCTCTGGTCACGACGGCGGAACTGGCGCTTCTCCGCTATCTTCCATTAAACATGCCGGCACCCCGTGGGAACTTGGGCTGGCAGAGGCTCAGCAAACGTTGGTATTGAATCGGCTACGTGGACGCGTTATTTTGCAGGTGGATGGCCAACTAAAGACTGGGCGTGATGTTTTGATTGGTGCGCTGCTTGGCGCGGATGAATTTGGTTTTGCTACGGCACCTCTGGTAGTTGAGGGCTGCATTATGATGCGAAAATGCCATCTAAATACTTGCCCTGTTGGCGTGGCCACACAGGATCCAGAGTTGCGTAAAAAATTTACCGGCCAGCCTGAACATGTAGTTAACTACTTCTTCTTTGTGGCCGAAGAGGTGCGTGAATATATGGCACAAATCGGTATTAGAAAATTTGATGATCTGATTGGCCGTAGTGAATTGATTAGCACAAAACATGGGGTTGCCCATTGGAAGGCCAAGGGGTTGGATTTCTCTAGGATATTCTATCAGCCAGATGTGCCGAGTAGCGTGCCTCGTCGTCATGCAGAGCAGCAAGATCATGGCTTAAGCCAAGCGCTGGATCACACACTGATTGCCGAGGCCATGCCTACGCTAGAGGGTGGTCACGCAGTAACAATAAAAGGCTCTATTCGTAACGCTAATCGCACGGTTGGTGCCATGCTGTCGCATGAGGTGGCAAAGCGTTACGGCCAGACAGGCTTGCCAAACGATGCCATCACAGTGAAGCTGAAAGGCACTGCAGGACAGAGTTTTGGTGCTTTCCTTGCGCACGGCATTACCCTTGAGTTGTTCGGGGAGGGTAATGATTATGTTGGCAAAGGGCTATGCGGGGGGCGTATCGCTGTGATGCCACCCAAGGAATGCAATATAGTGGCCAAGGACAACATTATTGTGGGGAATACCGTGCTGTATGGCGCGACTAGTGGCGAAGGCTACTTTTGTGGAGTGGCTGGGGAGCGTTTTGCTGTGCGTAATTCCGGTGCGCTTGCGGTGGTGGAAGGGCTGGGTGATCATGGTTGTGAATACATGACGGGTGGCATGGTTGCTGTGCTTGGTCAAACAGGGCGCAATTTTGCTGCTGGTATGTCAGGTGGCGTTGCTTATGTGCTAGATGAGGACGGCAACTTTAGCCATCGCTGTAATTTGGCGATGGTTCAGCTAGAGCCGATATTCAGCCATGGGACGCATGAATTGGGTGAGGATGGAACGCATGGACAGATGCACTTGAATCATCTCGGCAAGGCCGATGAGGAGGTTTTGCGAGACATGATAAGTGCGCACTTGCGATACACCAATAGTGCCCGTGCTCAAGACATTCTTGATAACTGGGCACATTACCTGCCAAAATTTGTCAAGGTGATGCCGATCGAATATCGCCGTGTTTTGCAAAGCTTAGCAGCGGAGCGGGCCAAGCAATTGGAGGCCGTATAAATGGGTAAAGCTACCGGATTTATGGAGTTTGATCGGTTGAGCGAGCAGAGCCTGCCGGTTGTGGAGCGCCTAAAGAACTATCGAGAGTTTACGCCACGCTTGACTGATCAGCAGATCGCCGTTCAGGGTTCGCGCTGCATGGACTGCGGTATTCCGTTTTGCACTACAGGTTGTCCAGTGAATAATATTATTCCAGACTGGAATGATTTAGTTTATCGAGGCGGCTGGAAGCAAGCTTCGGAGGTTCTGCACTCTACCAATAATTTCCCAGAATTTACTGGACGCATTTGCCCTGCACCGTGTGAGGCTGCCTGCACCTTAACTATTAATGATGATGCTGTAGGTATAAAATCAATTGAGCATGCGATCATTGATAAGGCCTGGGAGGAGGGCTGGGTGCTGCCACTACCCTCACAACACAAGACTGGTAAAAAAGTGGCCATTGTTGGCTCTGGTCCGGCTGGCTTGGCTTGCGCGCAACAATTGGCACGCGTTGGCCATGACGTGGTGGTGTTTGAAAAAAGTGATCGAATCGGCGGTCTTTTACGCTACGGAATTCCTGATTTTAAGTTAGATAAATTGCATGTCGATCGTCGTGTTGAGCAGATGCGTGCAGAGGGTGTTGAATTTCGCGTCGAGCAGTGCGTTGGTGTGCAGGTATCCCCAGAAAATCTGAAAGCTAATTTTAACGCTGTGGTACTGGCTGGTGGGGCAGAGCAGCCACGTGATTTGCCGGTGCCTGGCCGTGAGCTGCAGGGTGTTTATTTTGCGATGGAGTTTCTCCCGCAACAAAATAAAGTGGTGGCTGGGGATGTGATCCTCAATCAAATTAAGGCAACAGGTAAACACGTGGTGGTGATTGGCGGTGGTGATACGGGCTCCGACTGCATTGGCACATCCAATCGTCAAGGCGCGATCTCTGTCACTCAGTTAGAGCTTATGCCACGCGCACCAGAAAAAGAAAATACGTCGCTGATCTGGCCTTACTGGCCAATGAAGTTACGCACCTCCAGTTCACACGAAGAGGGTTGTCAAAGAGATTGGGCTGTTGCAACGAAAGAATTGCTCGGCAAGAATGGCAAGATTGAAAAGTTGCGTGTTGTACGCGTTGAGTGGATAAATGGAATCATGCAAGAAGTGCAGGGTAGTGAATTTGAGATTAAGGCCGACCTCGTGCTTTTGGCCATGGGTTTTGTGAGCCCGACACAACAACTTTTGGAGGCCTTTGGTGTCGATAGAGATGGCCGGGGCAACGCCAAGGCCTGCACTGACGGAGCAGGCTGCTATAAAACATCGGTGGACAAGGTGTTTACTGCTGGTGACATGCGTCGCGGACAGTCACTGGTGGTGTGGGCAATACGTGAGGGCCGTCAGGCTGCACGTGCGGTCGACATGCATCTGATGGAGAGCTCAAGCCTACCGTTGTAGATTGAGTTGCTCTTATCATATGGGTTACAAGTAAAAACTGTCTCCGTCTTTGAAAATTGGCGACCAGCCCCACTAGATAGCGGGGTTAAATTATTTAACATAACCACATGAACTTTAAATTAAAAAATGATACATTTCTGCGCGCCCTGCTGCGCCAAGAGACCGAATACACTCCTGTGTGGATGATGCGCCAGGCTGGACGCTACTTGCCAGAATATTGTGCAACACGTAAGCGTGCCGGCAGCTTTCTGAGTTTGTGCAAAAGCCCAGATATGGCCACAGAGGTTACATTGCAGCCATTAGATCGATTTCCATTGGATGCCGCAATTTTGTTCTCAGATATTTTGACCATTCCAGACGCGATGGGTCTCGGGCTGTATTTTGCTGAAGGGGAGGGGCCAAAGTTTGAGCGTCCATTACGTGATGAAACTGCGATTAAGGCACTGAGGGTGCCGGACATCGACAAGGACCTGCGTTATGTTACGGATGCCGTATCACAAATTCGTAAGGCATTGGATGGTAGTGTGCCACTAATCGGTTTTTCTGGTAGTCCGTGGACACTCTCTTGTTATATGGTAGAGGGCGGTGGTAGCGACGATTACGCACGTGTAAAAACGTTGATGTATAAAGAGCCGAAGCTAATGCACCATATTCTTGCGGTGACCGCACAAGCGGTAACGCAGTACCTGAACGCTCAGATTGAGGCGGGCGCTCAAACTGTTATGATTTTCGATTCATGGGGTGGAGTGCTCTCGCACGCTGCGTACCACGAATTTTCGTTACCGTACCTTCAGCAAATTGTGCAGGGATTAAAGCGCGAGCATAATGGCGCTAAGGTCCCAGTAGTTGTCTTTACAAAAGGGGGTGGCCTCTGGTTGGACAGCATTGCCAATATTGGTTGCGATGCGGTTGGATTGGATTGGACTATGGATATTGGTGTGGCGAGACAAAAGATTGGCCACAAGGTTGCGCTACAGGGCAATCTTGATCCGACTGTGCTATTTGCCACGCCAGAGGTGATTCGTATCGAAACAGAACGTGTGTTGGCCAGCTACGGTTACGGTAGTGGCCATGTATTCAACCTAGGACATGGCATCTCTCAATTTACCGATCCAGACAACGCTGCGGCCCTAGTGCAAGCGGTGCACGATTTAAGTAAAAAATATCATTAAAAATAGTTGACATTGGTGAATGCTGCATGTCTTTATCCACAACATCTGTGCTGCCCTCAATGAAGCGCAAGACATTGGTATGTAAATTAATGATTTACACATATCTTGTTGTTTTTAATTGTTTTTTTAAACTGCATTAAAAATGAGCGTACCCACAAAAGCTCAATGAGCGCATTGAGTTAGCCTGATAATCAGGCCATTACTAACAATGTTATACACAGTTTGTGTGAGCATAAAAATACGCTTTCAAGTCAATGTGCTGCGCATCTAAAATCCTGCGTTTTGCAACATAGCGCTGGGGCTGGCATCTTCTAAGCCACAAAATCACTGTAGATATCCGTAAAACATTGATATGAAAATAGTTCGTGTCGCATTAGATGTGCCGCTGTCAAAACTATTCGATTATTCGTTAGGCAATGACATCTCAATTTCCCCGGGTCAGCGTGTACTGGTTTCATTTGGACGCAAAGAAATGGTGGGCGTGGCGATTGAGTGTGTTGCGAGTTCAGCACTCCTTGCCGAGCGAATCAAGCCCGTCCTAAGGGTGTTGGATGACACACCCGCAATGCCAGATGAGTTACTTGGCTTATTGCATTTTTGTAGTGATTACTACCATTACCCCCTAGGTGCCACCGTGCTGGCTGCCTTGCCATCCCGTTTACGCATCAAGCGAGCTATTGCGATCCAGGAGGAGATGCAGTACGTGCTCAGCAGCAGTGGTTGTGCGCTGGACTTGATATTGCTGCCTAAGCGTAAGGTGGTTCAGCACCGCATACTTGCGGCCCTGAGGTTGGGTGCGCTGAGCATCGCCCAGGTGCGCGCGCTGTCGTCCAGCGGGGTGTCTGCTCTTAAGGGATTATTGGATGCCGGGTGGGTGGAGACGCGTGCAGTTTCCTCGATCCACGATACATCAACATTCAGCGACACTCACACCCTGACCTTGGAGCAACAACAAGCGGTAGATCTGATTGCTACGACGATATGCTTTAACTGCATTCTCCTGCACGGCATTACGGGTAGTGGCAAGACCGAAGTTTATGTGCACGCGATGAATCGCATACTGCAGCAAGGGGGTCAGGTATTGTTGTTGGTACCCGAAATAAATTTAACACCCCAGTTGGAGAATTATTTTCGTGGGCGCCTGCCTGATGTTGAGTTGGTGAGCCTGCACAGCGGCTTGAGTGACGATGAGCGCATGCGGAACTGGTTACACGCGCAATCCGGTAGGGCGCGTATTGTATTGGGTACGCGCTTGGCAGTCTTTGCGCCACTACCCAGGCTAGCTCTGGTGATTGTAGATGAAGAGCACGACGCTTCATTTAAGCAGCAGGATGGCTTGCGATATTCGGCGAGGGATGTGGCAATCTTTCGCGCCAGTCAGCGCGATGTGCCAATAGTGCTGGGATCTGCCACCCCATCATTGGAGAGCTACTATAACGCACAGAGCGGACGCTATAAGATGCTGCGCCTGACTCAGCGTGCCGTGACGCAGGCGAAGCTGCCAACGATAAACTGTATCAATATCGGAAATGTGGCGATACAGCACGGTCTTAGTGAGCCACTAATGAAGGCCCTGTCCGAGCGGTTACAGCGTGGTGAGCAAAGTCTGATATTTGTTAACCGGCGTGGTTATGCACCCGTGCTGATGTGCAGCGCTTGCGGTTGGATGTCGGGCTGTACAAATTGTGCCGGGAAGCTGGTGTTGCATCTTAAAGATGGCCGTCTTCGCTGCCATCATTGTGGTCATCAGGAGCGCGTGCCGCAAGCCTGTCCGTCGTGTGGTAATACTGACTTGCAGCCAATTGGTGTGGGCACTCAACGAATAGAGAGCATGCTACGGGAGTCATTCCCGGGCGCGCGTATTCTACGTGTTGACCGTGATAGCACGCGCAACAAAGGAGCATGGCAGGTAATGCGTCAGCAGATTCAGGATAATGCAGTGGATATCTTGGTGGGTACACAGATGCTTGTAAAGGGGCATGACTTCCCAAATTTGACCTTGGTGGGCGTTGTTAACCCAGACAGCGCGCTGTATAGCAATGACTTTAGGGCCTCGGAAAAGTTATTTTCGCAGCTCACTCAAGTGGCTGGCCGGGCTGGCCGGGCAGACAAGCCGGGCCAGGTACTTATTCAAACCGCGTTTCCTGAACACCCGCTGTTTGATTCATTGCAAAGACATGATTACGACGCGTGGGCAAAAACGCTTGTAGATGAGCGTAGGTCGGCCGGTTTTCCGCCGTTCGTATATCAGGTGCTGTTGCGTGCAGAGGCCAAGAGCGAGCCACATGTTTACTCATTTTTGGGGCGGGCACGTGAGGACGCGATCAAGCT
>DKNB01000038.1 GCA_002470125.1 Gallionellales bacterium UBA7399
GCGGGAATCGGACCCGCGACCTCTCCCTTACCAAGGGAGTGCTCTGCCACTGAGCCACATGGGCGAACTCAAACTGGAGCGGGTGAAGGGGATCGAACCCTCGTCGTAAGTTTGGAAAACTTCTGCTCTACCATTGAGCTACACCCGCAAGTTTTGCCGCCAAAATAACACGCGACCGAGCAACAACGACAGCACCCAGCCCGGTCAAATTTAACCGCCAGCCTTGTTACAGCAAGACACCTGTAGCCTAGAAACTGACTGGTGGAGGGAGAAGGATTCGAACCTTCGAAGGCAGAGCCGTCAGATTTACAGTCTGATCCCTTTAACCGCTCGGGAATCCCTCCAAACAGAACCCATAATTATCCACATTTTCATCCCTCTTGTCAAAGAGGCTCAGCCAACATCTTAACAAGTGCACCCATTTATACATAACAATTTGTTTTTTAAAAGTAAAATAATCTATTCGCATATTATGCGACTATCGACAGAGATGGTAGCTGGTCCATAACAATCTATAGAAACCAACGCGCTAGTCATGCCATCTAAGAAAACAGGGGGTCACTTGCCCTACTCAAGGAGCCTCAAGAAAAAAATGCCTAAATATCAGTGGCATCAATCTCGTGTGGTGGGAGGTGGGTACTTGTCAGGCCGGCACTTACATAACGCCAGCGAGAGGGATGGGTGATGCTGGCATGAACGCCAGAAATGGATAGCATAATAAAATTTAAGTGGGTAGGCTTATCATAAAACCCCACTTTTCAAGCATTATTCAATTGGACTGCATGTCAAACCCCGTCAAGGCGTCCCGAAAGTTAAGCTGCCTGTAGCTGCAAACGCAGGAATGCTGGTGCCTCTTCTGGTTTGTTAAAGGTTACAAATTCCCACGCAAGCTCATCGGCGAGCAAGGCGCGTAACAAACCATTATTTAACGCATGGCCAGACTTGTAGCCTGAGAACGCACCAATCAATGGATGTCCCAGCAGGTACAAATCCCCCATGGCGTCTAAAATTTTATGCTTAACAAACTCATCTTTAAAGCGAAGCCCCTCTGGGTTAATGATACGGTATTCATCCATAACAATAGCGTTGTCCAGGTTGCCGCCTAGCGCCAATCCCTGGGCTCGCATGCTTTCAACGTCACACATAAACCCAAAGGTGCGAGCACGACTTACGTCCTGCACATACGAGTGCTCACCTAAATCTATTGTCACGCTCTGTTCCGTGGATGAAAAAACAGGGTGGGCAAAATTAATAGTGAAGTTCAGTTTGAATCCGTTAAATGGCTCAAAGCGAACCCACTTATCACCGTCCCTAATTTCTATAATTTTTTTTATGCGAATAAATTTCTTAGCCGCAGATTGTTCAACAATACCCGCCGACTTCAAAAGGAAAATAAATGTTCCGGCGCTCCCATCCATAATGGGCACCTCCGAACCACTCAAATCAACAAACGCGTTGTCGACACCTAGTCCGGCAAAAGCGGACATTAGGTGCTCAATGGTAGCTACGCGTATTCCTTTTGTTTCTAGGCAAGTAGATAGGCGCGTATCTTGTACTGCATACGCTTCGGCGCGTATCTCTACAATCGGCACAAGGTCTGTTCGACGAAACACGATACCACTATTCGCGGGTGCAGGGGACAGGACAATGTCAACCCGCTCACCTGTATGCAGGCCGACCCCGGTAGCTTGCACTGATTTTTTTAATGTACGCTGCCTGACCATATTAGTTTAAACAATTCACGCATTGATATTTGTATTATTTTTTACACGCCACTTAAAATTAGACGCTCAGCAATATATTTTTGTATGTCAGATATTCGACGTCAAAAATTACACACGGCCCCACCAAAAACTTAGAGCACATTATGACACACCCGCCTCAAATGCTGACAGACTCGAGCAATATAGCGACATCGCAGGCCGTCATCGTCCAACAAATACTCCCATCTGGGTTGCGCTTATACGATTATAATTTTGCCAAATTAGCATCGAAAATGCATCAGTCTGCCTGTTTACGCAAAAAAGATGGAATATCTAGCGTATCCACACCAGATTGCCTCATAGCTTCAACCGCCTCACGGTGGCGACCATTCCGCATCACGGCGGGCACCTCATAATTAACTTCAATAAGNNAATTAACTTCGATAAGTGGTTCGTTATCCGTGCCTGTTCGTTGCCCGTAAACCAACTCCGGCTTGGCTTGTTTGCGATCCAACGGTGAGTTTAAGCCAGTCGCCACAATGGTCACACGCAACTCATCCCCCATGCTCTCATCAAACACAGAGCCAACTATCACGGTGGCCTCCTCAATTGCAAACTGGACGCTGTTAGTAATCTCCCTAAACTCTCTCAAGGTGAGCTTGTTGCTGGAGCTTATGTTTATGAGTACACCGCGCGCGCCGGCCAGGTTTACATCCTCCAACAAAGGACTCGACATGGCACGCTCTGCAGCCACTTTAGCGCGATCCGATCCAGAGGCAGTGGCGGATCCCATCATTGCCATACCATTTTCAGACATAAGGGTGCGCACGTCAGCAAAGTCCACATTCATCAATCCCGGTACATTAATGACTTCGGCTATGCCTGCCACCGCACCCTGCAAGACACTATTGGAGGCACTAAATGCATCCAATAGACTCGTGTCCTCACCCAGCACGGTCATCAGTTTTTCATTTGGCACAATAATCAATGAATCCACAGACTTTGACAGCGCCTCAATACCAACTTGCGCCAAACGCATGCGCTTGCCCTCATGAATAAAAGGCTTGGTAACTACGGCCACC
>DKNB01000068.1:0-268 GCA_002470125.1 Gallionellales bacterium UBA7399
CCAGGTTCGGTTATAGAGACGAGTCGTTTTCCGTTGCGCACAAATATCTCAATTCCAAGCTCTTCCTCAAGTATTTTTATTTGCTTACTTAGTCCGGGCTGGGATGTGTAAAGCTCTTTCGCTGCATTTGATATGTTCAATTTGCATCGAACAATTTCATTTAAGTAGCGTAATTGTTGCAGGGTCATGGCTTATGTCCATTATAACTATAAATTATAACATTCTAGCATATTGCTATTTGTTAACACTATACTAGTGCGTTACCATG
>DKNB01000068.1:343-783 GCA_002470125.1 Gallionellales bacterium UBA7399
GGCTCTTTAATGACACCATTGCTTGTCCTAGTATTTGGCGTGACCCCGATTACTGCAGTTGGCACTGACTTGCTGTATGCGGCACTAACGAAGATGGGCGGTAGTTGGGTGCATGGGCGACGCGGCACAGTGGATTGGAGGGTGGTTAAGCTGTTGGCAACAGGTAGTCTTCCTGCCGCCTTGCTTAGTATGGCATTGCTGCACTATCTGGCCCTAGATGAAAGACATTTGAAATCTATGATTACCAGTGTGCTGAGCATTGCATTGTTGCTAACTGCGGCAGCACTGCTGCTTAAGCCATATTTAAAAAAGCTGGGAGAACGTTCGGATGGTGCGATATTTGAGTTGCATGCGCATCATTTGGTTGGTGCAACTATTTTCACGGGTGTAGTTCTGGGTGTGTTGGTGACGATTTCATCTGTTGGTGCTGGTGCTCTAGG
>DKNB01000068.1:820-3516 GCA_002470125.1 Gallionellales bacterium UBA7399
CTGATATTGCGCATGCGGTACCGCTTACCCTGATTGCTGGACTGGGTCATGCTGCGCTAGGTACGGTGAACTATGGTTTGCTGGGTAGCTTGCTTCTTGGTTCTCTGCCTGGGATTTATTTGGGCAGCCATATTGGCATAAAAATTCCAGAGCATGTGTTGCGTCCAATTTTAGCAACCATGCTAACTATTATTGGTGTGAAGTTAATGCTGTATTGAGGGTGGAGCTTGCTTGATTGAATTGAAAGACTTGGCTATGAGTGGTGGCATTTTATATAATGCGCCAAAAAATACAAGGGAATTAAAATGTATAGATACGATAGTTTTGATCATAAAATTGTTTATGAGCGTGTTGCGCAGTATCGTGATCAAGTGCACCGTCGCTTGTCGGATGAGTTAACAGAAGATGAGTTCCGTCCATTGCGGCTGCAAAACGGCTTGTACATGCAAATTCATGCCTACATGCTTCGTATTGCCGTGCCGTATGGAATGTTATCTTCTATGCAAATGCGTATGTTTGCGCATATTGCGCGTAAGTATGACCGTGGTTATGGTCACTTTACAACTCGTCAAAATATCCAATTTAATTGGATTAAGCTGGAGGACACGCCAGACATATTGGCCGATCTTGCTACAGTTGAAATGCATGGTATCCAGACTTCAGGTAACTGTATCCGCAATATTACGTCTGATGAATACGCGGGTGTTGCAGCGGATGAAATTATTGATCCGCGTCCATACGCTGAAATCCTGCGTCAGTGGAGCACCTTCCATCCTGAGTTTGCCTATTTGCCGCGGAAATTTAAGATTGCGATAAATGGTGCAACAGAGGATCGTGCTGTAATCGCAGTGCATGATATCGGACTGTCTGCCATAAAAAATCAAAAAGGAGAGATTGGTTTTCGTATTTTAGTGGGGGGTGGAACGGCACGAACTCCTATTGTAGGTAGTGAGATTTGCGATTTTTTGCCGTGGCAACATGTGCTGACTTATATTGAGTCAATCATGCGCGTATATAACCAATATGGGCGTCGCGACAATATGTATAAGTCGCGTATAAAAATATTAGTGAAGGCAATTGGGATTGAAGAATACAAGCGTCAGGTCGAATTGGATTGGCTTGAGACTAAGGATGGGCCAAGCACGTTGACGATGGAGGAATTGAGCCGTGTTGCAGCTTATTTTACAGCACCCAACTATGAAGCCTTGTCTGAAATTGATGTCAATACGGAGCTATTAAAAACACAAGATAATTCTTTTTCGAGCTGGTTGCGTCGCAATGTTAGGCCACATAAGGTACCTGGTTATGCGGTTGTGGTGCTATCACTAAAGAGCGCTGGTGTGGCACCAGGAGATGCAAGTGCAGAGCAGATGGATATTGTGGCAGATTTAGCAGATCGTTTTAGTTTTGGTGAGGTGCGTGTAACGCATAAGCAAAACCTAGTGCTGGCTGACGTTAGAAAATCTGATCTTATTCAGCTTTGGCAGGAGGCGGCCAAGCATGGTATGGCATCTCCCAATATTGGTTTGCTGTCCGACGTTATTTGCTGCCCAGGTGCGGATTTTTGCACCTTAGCCTTTGCCAGATCAATTCCACTTGCAAAAATGATCGCGGAGCGCTTCGATGACATTGATTTTCAAAACGATATCGGTGAGATTGAGTTAAATATGTCGGGCTGCGTTAATGCTTGCGGACATAATCATGTTGGCAATATTGGCGTTATTGGTGTTGATAAAAAAGATGGGGGTGAGTGGTATCAGGTATCCATTGGTGGTGCACAGGGAAACGCTACCGCGATTGGAAAGATAATTGGCCCCTCCTTTAATTTCCAGCAAATGCCAGAAGTGATTGATAGGATTTTGCAAGTTTATTTGCGAGAGCGATTTGAGGAGGAGGTATTTATTGATACGGTGCGTAGAATAGGGGTGTCACCATTTAAGGAATTCGTGTATGGGACCCCCATTGATGCAGAAAGCATCGTTGATCGTAGTGCGTATGGCTTTATAGAAAAGCCTGATAATTATACTGTTCAAAGAAAATCGAGGTCATAATTTAATGATTATTAAAAATAAAATAATTATCGATGATGATTGGCTAATCCTGAGGCCGGCTGAAGGGGAGGAGCCAGAGCGGGTTGTTGTTCCTGCCGGGAAAGTGATTGTCCCACTAAAAGTGTGGCAAGCGCAGCGAAACGAGCTAAAAAGTCGTGCCGAGCTAGGCGTTTGGCTTGCTAGCCATGAGCGACCAGAGGAGCTAAAGGGGGAGATTGAGATGTTTTCTGTTATCGCTGTAGATTTCCCAAAATTTGCCGATGGTCGCGGGTACTCTATTGCGTACAACTTGCGCGCCCGTTTAGGTTATGCAGGTGAGTTACGTGCCGTGGGTGATGTACTACGAGATCAAATGTTTTATATGCAGCGTGTTGGCTTCGATTCTTTTGCGCCACGTCCAGACAAGAGTATTCATGACGCACTGAAAGGTCTAAGTGATTTTTCTGATAGCTATCAAGCTGCTATTGATCAAAAAATTCCCTTGTTTCGTCGCGTAACGCGCGATGGAGTGGCGTCTGCGGACCAGTAAATGAGTGAGTTAACCAATAAAGTTGATATGACACGCACTCTTTTGGTGGAGGCGGTTCGTGATTACACGCCAGTTGTCTTTGCAAATAGCCTAGGAGCGGAGGATATGGTGTTGAC
>DKNB01000018.1:0-239 GCA_002470125.1 Gallionellales bacterium UBA7399
TATAAAAGATGAATTTAGGCCACGATTACGCTTGGCAATCACCACACCCTCGTAAGCCTGTACGCGCTTACGCTCCCCTTCTACCACATTCACATTTACTACCACCGTATCTCCGGGGGAGAAGCTTGGAATCACCTTGCCTAGGCGAGTTATTTCTTCTTGTTCAAGTATGGCGATCAAATTCATTTCAGTTCCTCTTGTTGTATGGATGCTTGTTCCTGCTGGTATTCTTCCAGTAG
>DKNB01000018.1:252-22604 GCA_002470125.1 Gallionellales bacterium UBA7399
CTTCCTGTTTTGTTAACTGACGCTGTGCCAGCAAATCTGGACGACGCTGCCAGGTTCGTCCCAACGCCTGTTTTAGGCGCCACTTTTCTATTTCAGCATGGTGCCCGGAAAGCAACACGTCCGGCACCCCTCTGCCTTCAAAAATTTCTGGTCTCGTGTAATGTGGATGATCCAATATTCCACTCACAAATGAATCCTGTTGCGCTGATTCAAAATCTCCCAACACACCTGGAAGATGTCGCACCAAGCTATCCATTAAAACCATTGCCGCTAACTCACCCCCAGAAAGAACGTAGTCCCCAATAGAGAGCTCTTCATCCACGGCATGTTGAATCAATCGCTCATCCACACCCTCATAACGACTTGCCAGCAAAACAAACCCCTCGTCTCGCTTTAGAAGCTCTTTGACCACCCCATGGGTCAATTTACGCCCCTGGGGTGACAAGTGAATAACACGGCTCTTAGTAATCCCTGTCTGTGCTTGGCTAAGTTTTGCTTGCGCAATTGCTTGTGATATCGGCTCCGCTAACATCAGCATACCAGGACCGCCGCCGTAAGGACGGTCATCTACAGAGCGATATTTGTCATCAGCAAAGTCACGTGGATTCCATGTATGCAGAACAAATTTTTTCTGCTCCGCTGCACGTCGTGTTATGCCATGCTGAGTAATCGCATCAAACATCTCCGGAAACAATGTAACAACATCAAATCGCATCGTCTCCACTCAGCATTTTGCTACCCAATCAATCGCCCAATCAACACTTATCAGCTTTTTCGTCAAATCTACCCGCTGAATAGCACTGGCGATAAATGGGATTAGTAATTCCTTGTTGTTTTTTGCAAGATGGTCACCTTGAACGCATAACACCTGATTGGCGCCAGTATCCATAAGATTGCTCACCGTCCCCAAGCGCTCTCCGCTGAGGTTGATAACCGCCAATCCAATTAGGTCGGACCAGTAATATGCATCGCCCTCTTGCTGTGGCAAATTACTTCGTGGCACAGCCACCAGCAAGCCAACATATTGCTCAGCAGCCGTTCTATTATTGCAATCAGGAATCTTAGCGATCAACCCTTTGCTTTGTACCGCAAAATCCTCTATTGTGATCTTGCGCCAAGAATCCCCGCCTTCCTTGCCAAGCCACCACACAGGGTACTCGGTTAAACCGTCCACGCACTCGGTATAAGTTTTTATCTTAACCCAACCGACGATACCCTGAGCACCAGCTACGCGTCCCATAACGACCATGGGATCCAATTGGTTATTGTTATGGCTTTGCTGTTGCACCAGCACGTTTAACCAGTTTAGCCACGGCATCGCTTAATTGCGCACCTTTTTCTTGCCAGAAAGCAATACGATCAAGCTGGACACGCATACCATTCGGCCCCTCTGGGGCGACTGGGTTATAAAAACCAACGCGCTCAATAAATCGACCGTCTCGGCGATTTCGAGAGTCAGCTACAACCACATTAAAAAATGGGCGATTCTTTGAGCCGCCGCGTGCAAATCGGATAATGACCATAGTCTCTACTTATAAGTATCGTTAATAAATGCCAAAAGGACTCTAATTTTACGATACTTTATGGTGTCATGGCAAGCAACAAAGCTGATTCACGCAAAATAAACGAGTTGGATTCTAAATTAACCACAATTGCGCCTATGGCTGGAAAAGGACAGCAAGGTAGAGCGCAATTACGCAAATCAGTGCGACCAAATCAACTTAACTTAAGTCAAGGGAGAGTGCGATCAGAGCAAGAAGGGTTGTTGCAGTCTTAGCGATGCAATAGCACTTCTAGCACAAATTGAGTGCCTAAGTAAGCAAGCAGTAGGAAAATAAACCCGCTCACCGTCCACCTTACAGCAGTGCGTCCTCGCCAACCTTTATAGTAATGGCCTAGCAAAAGCACCAAAAAGACGAACCACGAAATAAACCCGAACAGTATTTTGTGATTAAACTGCAACGGCCTACCAAAAAGCTGATCCGAAAAAATAATACCCGAGGCCAATGTAAGTGTAAGTAAAATAAAACCGGAGCCAATTATGCGAAATAATAATATTTCCATCGTAAGTAATGGCGGTAAATTTTTAAGAACTTGTAGCGGAGCAGCTCGGTGCAAATGCTTTTCCACTAAAGACATCAAGCTGGCATGTAGGACTGCGGTGATGAACAGGCTGTATGCAAGCATCGCTACAAAAATATGCGCCTCAAGAAGTAAGGGAAGATTATTAGTTGCTGGATGCGCTGTAGGAAACAAGGCGGGCAGCAAGGCGCCCACCGCTGCCAAGGGCAACACCAAAGTTTGCAAGCTAGCGATTGAATAGAAGAAACGGGCCACCCAATAAACCGCCATAGTTAGCCATAGTATCAACGACAGCGCATTAACTAACCCCAAATTTAAGCTGCCACCACCAAATAAATTCCCGCCCAACAGGTAAGCGTGCAGCGAGAGTGGCACCAGCAAAGCATGGCCAATCATGCCGCGATTCAAGGTCTCTACATTTCCCGCAGACTGTGCGCGCCAAAAATAAATAGCTAACGAGCTATATGCAAGAAAAGTTATTACGTATATTAGAGGATTCGACATCTTCAGCACGAATGTTTTAGACTTGACAGATTCTACACTATAGCCAATGTGCCGAAAATAGGAGATGAATTATGCTAGATACCCTGACTCAACGCCTTTCGAGTGTCATTAAAAATATACGGGGGCAAGCTCGCTTTTCTGAAAACAATATTCAGGATGTATTGCGCGAGGTACGATTAGCCCTACTGGAGGCTGACGTGGCGCTTTCTGTGGTCAAGGAGTTCACCGCCCAAGTAAAGCAACTAGCATTGGGGCAGGAGGTATTGCAGAGTCTGACACCCGGACAAGCGCTGATTGGTATCGTACATAAAGAGCTCACCCGACTGATGGGCGAACATCACAGCACACTAAATCTTGCCACCGCACCTCCGGCGGTCATNNATCCTAATGACTGGTTTGCAGGGTGCCGGCAAAACCACAACAAGCGGGAAGCTGGCCAAGCTGTTGCATGAGAAAGAAAAGAAGCGGGTATTGTTAGTAAGTTGCGATATATATCGTCCTGCCGCAATTGAGCAGCTACAAACTCTAGCGCAGCAACTAAAAATTGATTTTTTTGTTTCAAATAACAACCAAAATCCATGTGATATAGCACTGGCTGCACTAGCTTATGCACGTACACATCATCACGATGTGTTAATCGTAGATACTGCCGGTCGTCTTGCGATTAACACCGCAATGATGGAGGAAATTCAACAGCTACACGAGGCGCTTGATCCAGTTGAAACTATTTTTGTGGTAGATGCCATGGCCGGACAGGATGCCGCAACGACCGCCAAAGCCTTTAGTGAAGCACTACCACTTACTGGCATCATCCTAACCAAACTTGATGGCGACGCACGAGGTGGCGCAGCGCTATCGGTGCGTCACCTCACTGGAAAGCCAATCAAGTTTATTGGATTGAGTGAAAAACTTAATGGACTGGAAGCATTTCATCCAGAACGTATGGCTTCACGCATACTGGGTATGGGCGATGTGCTATCACTGATTGAGGACGTTCAACGTGGAATCAATCAAACCGAAGCCGAGAAATTGGCTAGAAAAGTCAAGTTTGGGCAAGCATTCGATCTCAATGATTTCAAGATTCAGCTTTCACAAATGCGTCAAATGGGTGGAATGTCTGCCTTGCTGGATAAACTACCGTCTCAGTTAAGCCAAAACGTAACAAGCACCCAGATGGATGATCGCATCATGCATCGAAATGAAGGCATAATTAATTCAATGACGTCACTGGAACGATCAAACCCAGAGCTCATCAAGGCTTCACGGAAGCGACGTATCGCAACCGGGGCGGGGGTTCAGGTAATGCATGTCAACCAACTTTTAAATCAGTTTGAGCAAGCTCAGAAAATGATGAAAATGTTCGCCAAGGGCGGCGCAGGGAAAATAATGCGCAGCATAAAGGGTGTTTTACCAGGAAGGCGTTAGCATTTGCAACTCACAACAACACTCTCACTTCATTGGATCATATTTGGACCCCAAACGGCAAAACAAAAGGTCTTGCAATCCGCACCCAAAAATACAATAATCGGGAAACTTAGGCGTAGCCAAATCGGCGATATAGTCACCCTAACCCTGCAAAACTTTACAATCTATCCTATAAGCCTTGCTTATACATTAGAATCAAAGCTATGACAGCCTAAATTTCATATTAAATTTAGTTGAAATCACTTGAACGGCACATGAGCGCAATATTATTACCCGTAACACACAATGAATATCGAGTGACTTGGCCACAGGCTAAACGTCTGCTGTCATTAATAGCTGTAATCTTAATGCATATTGTATTTTTCTATTTATTATTAAACAACCGACCTGATCAAACCCCTCAAAAAACAAGAGCAGCATCACCAAAGGAAGTGACTGTTAGCTTAATTACACTCAGCAATATCCCGGAGCCAAAGCCGCCGACACCCCAGCCAACACCACTCAGACCGCCACCCATAAAAAAAATTATCACCCCGCCCCCCGTGATTCCGATAATTAATGAAGCGCCAGCAGAGCAGGCGATCGTAAAGTCGCCCATCTTGCCTAAGTCACCTCCAGTAACCACTTCGCCAGAGCCGATACCATTGACCCCCGTCCCGGCGCCTCCGCAACAGCCGAAAACTATCTCCACTGGCGTGGAGTACCTGCATGCACCAAAATTAGAGTATCCATCTCTTGCTAGGCGCATGGGTGAGGAGGGGCGTGTTGCGTTAAGGGTGTTGATAGATGAAAATGGCCACCCGACCCGAGTTGACGTACAAAAAACATCTGGATTCGCTAGGCTTGACTCAGCCGCACAGCAGGCTGTATTACATGCCACGTTTAAACCACATATTGAAAATGGTAAGGCAACCGCTGTTTATGTAATATTGCCTTTTGATTTTCATTTAGATAACCAATAGAAGGAATCGCTATGTCAACAAACCCTTATGGATTACAAAGCCTATGGATTCAGGGCGATTTAATTATTCAAGGCGTCACTTTATTGCTGATCGTTATGTCAATCGCATCGTGGTTCGTGATCGTTACTAAAGCAATACAACTCCTAACATACCGTCGTGCATCGCATGCCGCTGGGCACACATTCTGGGACACTACAAATCTCATAGAGGGTGTTGCTACACTTGGCACTCAAAATCCATTTGCGGACATCGCGCAAGCGGGTGTAACAGCCATGTATCATCATGCCGCACACAAGGGTCACTTGCATGATCAACTGCTAGTTAGTGATTGGGTTACACTGTCATTGCGGCAAGCAATAGATGAAACATCTAGTAAGCTACAAACTGGTATGGCGATACTGGCATCGGTTGGCTCAACCGCTCCATTCGTTGGCTTGCTTGGTACGGTATGGGGAATTTATCACGCCTTAGTGTCAATCGGAACATCTGGGCACGCTACCATCGACAAGGTTGCCGGGCCAGTTGGTGAGGCACTAATCATGACAGCACTGGGCTTAGCGGTCGCCATACCAGCTACCTTTGGATATAACGCCTTAGTTCGAAGCAATAAATCAACTATCGCAAAGTTAAATAAGTTTGGATTTGATCTGCATGCCCTCTTTGTAACCGGTGCGAGATCAAGTCGCACCGACATTGTCGGCGGACACAATGACAGATCCGATCCTGGTGGGAGTCTGTAATGGCAATGGGCTCCCTATCCGATGACGACGACGATTTCAATCCAGAAATCAATACTACGCCATTGGTTGACGTAATGCTGGTGCTACTAATAATTTTCATTATTACAATTCCAGTAATAAATGACAGCGTTAAGATAGACCTACCGCAAGCGACCAACCAGCACAATGAAATTCAGCCTGAAAATATCAACCTATCTATCAATTCTCAAGGGGTTGTGTATTGGAATACTGAAATTATTGATGACAAACAAATGAGTGCTCGCATTGCTGAGGCCTCCAAAAGAACGCCTCAGCCAGAATTGCATCTACGCGCAGAACGTACCACCCAATATGAAAAAATTGTACAAGTAATGGCTGCCGCGCAATCCGGCGGACTCAGAAAAATAGGTTTCATAACTGATCCACAAGATTAGCGCCCCAAAAGCTATTTGGCATACAAGTATTGTTATCAATATTCACAATGTGCACGCATTGTTATTGGTCTGCAGAGCAGTATATCGGCCCTTGTTCTGCAAACGAGGGCAATAAACCACATGAAACAGGACGCTTACATGCTCAAGCAAAATAATCTCAAAACTGTTGGCCTAAAAACCACCATGCCACGCTTAAAAATTCTAAACTTATTTGAAAATGCTGAAGTGCGACACCTAAGCGCAGAAGATGTCTACAGGATTCTTATAGGGGAGGGGCTAGATGTTGGATTGGCAACAATATATCGCGTGCTTACCCAATTCGAACAAGCTGGTTTACTTGTACGTCATCATTTTGAGACAGGGAAAGCGGTCTTTGAGCTTAACAAAGGTGGGCACCACGATCATTTAATATGCTTACAATGTGGCAGGGTGGAGGAGTTTCACGATGCTGCAATCGAAAAGCGTCAAATAGAGATCTCCAAGAAACTGGGGTTTTCAATTCGTGATCACGCACTTTATCTCTATGCTGACTGCACAAAAGTAAATTGCTCTTACAAGGTATAACCTCACTACCACTGGATTTAATTAATTAAAGAAAATACCTAATCAATATTAAAGACGAAGTCGTATTTACCTCATAGAATTCCCAATGGAAGCTGCAAACACCACCACATGATCTACCTCAAGACGGATTCCTATCTTCTCACCAATGGCATGATTGTGATGACTTGGCACAATAGAGAGTACGCGACCACCCCCGGCTAGGCGTAAAGTATAGAGAATATCAGCACCACGGAATGCCTTGTGCTCCACCTGAGCTAGTAGCAAGCTAGTGTCATCGTGGACAATATCATCTGGACGCAACAGGACCTCTACCGCACAGCCATCATAAATCCCGCATAACTCTTGGCTATTCGGAATCCTCCCATCTAATATACCCAATTCAATCTCAACCTGATTGGTGCCAATCATTTTCCCAGACAACAAGACACCCTGACCCACAAAATCTGCAATAAAACGATTTGCAGGCACGTGGTACAAGTTATAGGCTGTATCCCATTGTTGAATCTTGCCCTCACCCATCACTCCAATCACATCACTCATGGCAAAAGCTTCGCGCTGATCATGAGTGACCACAATAGCAGTAACGCCCTCTTGCTTAAGTACATCTCGAACTTCCAATGAAAGACGCTCTCGTAGCTCGGCATCCAAATTTGAAAATGGCTCATCCATGAGCAATAGCCTAGGACAGGGTGCCAATGCTCTAGCAAGGGCCACGCGTTGTTGTTGCCCCCCAGAAAGCTCGTGTGGAAAGGCGTGTCCGGATCTCTCCAATCCAACCACTTGAAGCAACTCCTTCACACGAGCCTTACGCTTGTCTCGAGACTGCCCATGCAAACCAAAGTCAATATTGGCAATTACACTTAAATGCGGGAACAAAGCGTAATCTTGAAACATCATACCAATACGACGCTTTTCTGGAGGAAGCGTGATGCCGGGCATGCTTATACGTTCACCATCAAGAATAATTTCACCACTAGTGATGGTTTCAAATCCTGCAATAGCACGAAGTACTGTGGTTTTTCCACATCCAGACGGCCCGAGCAAGCAACCAATTTCACCTGGTTTAAGCGCAAATGAAATATCCCGCAGCACTGTGCTTGTGCTATAGGACTGCCCAACACCTTTAAGTTCAAGTAACATAATTATTGGATCAAATAGAATACATCATGCCTAGCATGAAATTAAAAATTTCCAAAATTTTACGGCCACATCGCCCTGCGATTTGTTATGGCACAAAAATTAATTTGGCAAAATTACTTCAGGCGAAATTTGGTTAGCACAAAAATAGGTACGAGGCCGGCCAATATAAGAGCGACCGCAGGTAGCGCAGCGCGATTCCATTCACCCGCTGAAGTCATTTCAAAAACTCGCACCGCGAGTGTGTCCCATCCAAATGGTCTGGTCATTAAAGTAATTGGCATTTCCTTGATTACATCCACAAACACTAGTGCCGCTCCAGTTATCAATCCAGCGCGTAGCATCGGCACATGCACCAGAGCAATTAATTGAGTAGCTGTAACACCAAGGCTGCGTGCGGCCTCATCCATACTGCGGGTAATACGATGCATTTGACTATCAATTGGATTGTGGGCTACCGCTAAAAAACGAATTAAGTAAGCCAAGAGCATCACCAATAAAGATCCTTCTAGCAGGGGTGCATGTATCCACCCTGCAGTTACTAATTTGTTATCTAGCCACGCCACCGGGATAAAGATTCCAACCGCCAAAACGGCTCCGGGCAGAGCGTAGCCAATGGTAGCAATGCGCACCATCATACGCAACATCCAATTAGTTTTGTGACGAACGCCGTAACTCAAAAACAGAGCAGCCATCACCACCAGCAAGGAAGCTAAAAAACCCAACATCAGGGAGTGTGCCAAAAAATTAAAGTAACGTTCATCTAGATCCTGCCGCACTACTTCCGATGCCCATAACAACAATTGGATAACGGGCACAATAAAACCAAATATTAAGATTGCCGAACAAAAAGTAGTCGCCAGCCAAGCTCGCTTACCAGTAAGCTGAATGCGATTCTGGACGCTATGCCTACCCACCTGATTGTACCGCACACGTGTGCGTGTTTGCTGCTCCGCCATTACAACAATCAATACGAACATAATCAACAGAGAGGCCAATTGCGAAGCAGCTTGCAACGAAAATAAAGAGAACCAGGCCTTATACATAGCGGTAGTAAAGGTATCGTAATTAAAAGCTGCCACAGTCCCAAAATCTGCCAGCACCTCCATCAGAGCGAGCATGACCCCACCTACAATCCATGGGCGCGCCATCGGCAGTGCAACCCTAAAAAATCCAATCGTGGGTGAGAAACCTAGAGACTGAGCAACTTCTATCGCATGCTTACCCTGAGTAAGAAAAGCATTACGGGCAACCAAATAAACGTAAGGGTAAAGTGCCAATGTCATCACTGCAATCACACCGCCTCCCGATCTAATCTCCGGAAATTTGATTGGCCCCCAATATTCTCGCGTGAATGTTTGTATTGGTCCGGTAAAATCAAGTAGCCCAATGGCGACAAATGCAGTTACATAAGCAGGAATTGCTAGCGGCAACAGTAATGCCCAAGAGAACTGCTTGCGTCCAGGAAAATCACAAACAGCCGTAAGCCACGCTAAAGCAATCCCTATGACTGCCACGCTCAGCCCAACACCCAACACCAACAAAAAGGTATTGGTTAACAATTGTGGCAACTGATACTCTACAAAATGCATCCAGATGTCCCGCTCTGGTGCAAACAAGGAGCTAACCAGCACAGCGACAGGGATCAAAGTTAGCGCTGTGATCAATGTAATTACACAAATCCAACCATCCGGTAACGGCAAGCCAGCGGCAAATCCACTCTTGGTGGGCTTTGATACAGCGAGCGCAGGGGGTTGTTTCATTTTCTATGACTTATTGATACTTGGCGCGATCCATCAACTTAACTGCGGCAGCCTGCAATTCGCCGGCCTTTACCACATTTAATGAATTTTTCTTAAATTTCCCCCATATGGCAACCGCTGGATCAGCTTGTACCATACTGTTTACTGGGTACTCCATATTTGCATCAGCAAATAAATTTTGCGCTTTTTCCGATGACATCCATTCTATAAATCTTATGGCAGCTGCTTTATTTTTGGCATAACGAGTAACACCCGCACCGGAAATATTGACATGCACACCACTCTCACCCACGCCCTGATTCGGCCAAAAAATATCGAGTGGTAGATTTGATACCTTTTTCATCAGTGCACCATAATAGTAAGTGTTAACTATGGTAACGTCGCACTGCCCAGCTGCCACTGCACTCATCGCTCGATTGTCATCTGGAAAAGGAGTGGTAGCTAAATTGACCACCCAAGACTGCACAATCTTTTCAGTCTTCGGTTCGCCATACTCCTGGATCATCATCGCCACTAATGATTGGTTATATACCGATTTTGAGGTACGCAAACACAGGCGCGCCCTCCATTTTGATTGACCCAAATCAGCATAGGTTGATAGATCGGATCGCTTGACCTTATTCCGGTTGTAAACAATAGTACGAGCACGTACCGACAAACCAAACCATTGGCCCAAGGGATCGCGCAAGTTGGCTGGAATATTGTGTAACAACGTCTTGGATTGCACAGATTGCAATAAACCTAGGTTAGATGCTTGCCACAAATTACCGGCATCTGAAGTAATTAAGACATCCGCGAGAGTATTGACGCCCTCCGCCTTGATTTTCTGTAGCAACGCCCCTTCTTTATCTGTAACAAACTTAATAGAAACACCAGTCTCCTTGGTATAGGCATCAAATAATGGCTTAATGAGCTGTTCATTACGAGCAGAGTACACCACAATTTCAGCAGCAGTCGCCACCATCGTCATGGTTATCGCAGCGACAGTAGCGGTAAAAATGCTAAAGTGCAGTAACAACTTTTGTTTCTTCGTCATTGTGTCCACCAAAAGTCACCCATCTGAATATTCATACAAAATAAAAAATCACGTCCACTTCAGTTAACCACAAATAACAACCATTATCAAACAACCGCTCAGTTCGAATATAAGGCAGCCTGATTCATAATCACTCAAAGCGCCGCAACGCATTAAAAATGGGTAATTCCCATAGAAGCATAGCTAAAGATATGCATGGGAATGTACTACTGACAGACAGCCAACGCGCGCGCAAATACAGTAAACTAAACGCTGGTGCAACAATTACCTTACTGACCCGCCCACCAAATGGGTGAGATTCGAAGCCACCCCTTACGGGACACCACTACTGGAAGATTTTATGCTAACCACCAAACTTTACACAACTAGATGCCTAGCTCAGGCCATGATTTTCAGTTATTTCTTATTATGGATGTTTGACATACACGCCTCACCACAATCAATTACCGCGCAATCCATTCAGACAATTTATAGTAACGCCGTTTCTAGCCCAATTCGAACCCAAGAAGACAAGTTTAGCGATGCAACAAGGAGGCCTTTAGAATTCTTACAATTCACCAAAATACAGCCCGGCATGCTAGTCCTGGATATCTCGGCTGGGCGAGGAAATACCGCTCAGCTGCTTGCATTAGTCGTTGGAGACAATGGTGTTGTATGGGCGCAAACAGACAAGGAGCAACCGGCACTTATTAAGCGCCTAATGGATCACCCCCAGTCGAATATCATTCCAGTAATACGCACGTTTGAAGATCCGACACCTGACAATGCGCCAAAATTAGATTTAATTACCATCATTATGAATTATCATGACATTGTCAATAAATCCATTGATCGCACTCAGTTAAACAAAAAAATATTTAATGCATTGAAATCTGGCGGGCATCTCATTGTAATTGACCATTCAGCCAAATCAAACAGCGGCATCTCAGAAACAAAAACACTTCATCGCATTGACAAAAATATTGTTATAAACGAATTTTTAGAGTCCGGCCTTCGGTTAGAGGAGGAAAGCAATTTCTTACACAATTCACTCGACCCGCGTGACCAGGCTTTCTTTAAAATGACAATTCCATCAGACAAATTCTCATTACGATTTGTCAAGCCTTGATACACATCAAATCAATATTTGCAACGCAACTGAGCGCAGTATAACTGCATGAATAATAGTATTTTGGATAAATTTTGTGACTCTCTGTGGCTTGAAGATGGATTGTCACGCAATACATTAGAGAGCTATCGACGAGACCTGCGTAAATTTATTTCATGGATAGAAGAAAAAAGTAACTCTACTCTACTGGAAGCTACACATGCCAACATCCAAGATTTTCTTGCGTATTTAGTCACTGAAAAAAAAGAAAAGGCCAGTAGCACTAGTCGTTCTATATCTAGCCTAAAACGACTATTTCGCTATCTGTTACGACAGAAGCTAATACTTGCTGACCCAACCTTAAAAATTATTACCCCTAAAATACCACGCAACCTACCTACCATACTTACCGAACAGGATGTAGAGGCCCTACTAGGGGGGCCAAACATTAATACGCACCTCGGTATGCGTGATCGCACCATGCTAGAGGTGCTATATGCTAGCGGTCTGCGAGTATCGGAATTAGTTGGCTTAAGCACCACTCAAGTAAGTCTCGAAATGGGTGTAATACGCGTTATCGGAAAAGGGAAAAAAGAACGTTTGGTGCCACTTGGTGAAGAGTCATTGAATTGGCTACATCGTTATTTAACCAACGCACGCCCAGCCTTATTGGGCGACAGGTTAAATGCGGCCATGTTTGTTACTCAGCGTGGGGTAGCCATGACACGACAAATGTTTTGGTATCTAATTAAGCGTCATGCTCAAAATGGTGGTTTACACAAAGCCCTATCTCCGCACACCATTCGCCATGCATTTGCTACGCACTTACTCAATCATGGAGCTGATCTACGCGTCGTGCAAATCTTGCTCGGCCATAAAGACATCTCAACTACACAAATTTACACACATATTGCACGTGAGCGACTAAAACAACTACACGCGCTACATCACCCCAGGGGGTAGTGCCTGTGTTACCTCACGCACAACTTGTGCGATTGTGTCAGCCCAGTACCGCACTCTTTGATCATCCTCTCCTTCGACCATGATACGCAATACTGGCTCAGTTCCAGATGGCCTCAGCAACACTCGACCGCGGCCATTAAATTCTGCTCCAGCGGCCGCCACTACCTCCTGTATTAAATTATGTGAAGAACAATCAACCCCCTTGGTAATGGTCACATTCAATAACACCTGAGGGTACAGCATTAAATCTGAAGCAGACTGAGATAGAATCCGCTTATCCACACAGGCTGCATGCAATACTTGCAAAGCAGCAACAATTCCATCACCCGTTGTGTGTCGATCAAGGCAAATAATGTGGCCTGAATTTTCTCCGCCGAGCTGGCTGCCCTCTTGCAGCATTTTTTCCATGACATAACGATCCCCCACCTTGGATCGTGTAAATGGAATACCCATCTCCATCATTTTATTTTCAAACGCCAAATTGGTCATTGATGTTCCCACGACCCCACCCTTAAGGGTGCCCATCATGTGTCGATGTTTGGCTATGACATACAGAATATGATCACCATCGTACAGACGGCCATCCGAGCCTACCATCATCAACCGATCGCCATCTCCGTCAAGAGCAATGCCGAAATCGGCATTGTGACTCTTGACAGCCTCTTGTAGATTAGCCGTGGCGGTTGCACCGTAGCCATCGTTAATATTTTTTCCATCTGGCTCGACGCCAATGGATACAACATCTGCGCCCAATTCGTGAAATACATGGGGAGCGGTATGATAGCTAGCGCCATGTGCGCAATCTACCACCAACTTTAGACCGCGTAGATTCAAATCAGAGGGGAAGCTATTCTTACAAAATTCAATATAACGCCCTGCCGCATCGTCTATACGCTTTGCTTTTCCAAGCTTCATGGAGGGCATGGTTACTATAGGATTTTCTAGTCCAGCCTCAATAGCAAACTCCACCTTATCCTCCAGCTTGTTACCGTGACTAGAGAAAAACTTAATCCCATTGTCTTCGAATGGATTGTGGGAGGCAGAAATTACAATACCCGCCTGCAAGCGCAGCGCGCGGGTTAAGTAAGCGACTGCCGGGGTTGGAATTGGTCCAGCCAAATAAACATCCACGCCTGCAGCAATTAAACCAGCCTGCAGGGCAGATTCAAGCAGATATCCAGAAATACGCGTATCTTTACCAATCAGCACACCGGGATTTTCATCACGAGACAAATGCCAATCTGCTGCGGCTATCACTTTTCCTGCCGAATAGCCCAGATGCATGATAAATTCTGGCGTAATAGGATACTCGCCTACGCGACCACGAACACCATCGGTACCAAAAAATTTTTTGGTCACAAGCCAACCCCTTCTGTAGCATTAAAAATGCTTAAAGCATCTACCGTGGCACGAACATCATGCACGCGAACCATACGAGCTCCCCGCATTACCGCCAACAATGCAGCCGCTACACTGACGTGTGCTCTATGCTCAACATTCTGATTCGCAATCTCTCCAAGCATGGATTTTCGTGAAATACCAGCCAATACCGGGACCCCAAAAGTAGTGAACTTATCTATGTTTTTTAATATGGTGAGGTTGTCTGTCAAGGTCTTATCGAAACCGAAGCCAGGATCAATCATAATACGATTCTTGGTTATACCCGCTTTCTGAGCGGACAGTACACGTAAATGTAAAAACTGCATGACCTCTTCTACTACATTTTGATAGTGTGGCAATGTCGTTGCCTTTGGTAAATTATTTCTATGCATCAAACATACTGCTGCACCACTCTCAGCAACGGCAGTCATAGCATCTAATTGTTGCAATGAATTAACATCGTTAATCATACTTACCCCTGCCGCCAACACCGCACGCATGACCTCCGGCTTGCATGTGTCTACCGAAATTGGAACCGGGGCGCCACGCAAGCCCTCAATTATTGGCATAATTCGATCTAACTCCACCTGCGTATCGACAAGCATGGCTCCGGGACGTGTGGATTCACCACCTACATCAATAATATCTGCCCCCTCCTGAATGAGTTGATATGCGTGCACTAGGGCCAAATCACACTGGGAATAACGCCCCCCATCATAGAACGAATCAGGCGTGACATTAACAATACCCATCACTAGAGCACGGGACAAATCCAATTTAAATGATCCGCAATGGAAGAGCATGCCCTGAATAAACTACGAAGAAAGTGACAACACAAATTCAGTTGCGCGGGAGTATGCATTGCATATGTTACGCAATCCTTATTGACCCTTAGGCCTCTGGTGCTGGAGTTTGTCCAGGTGAGACTCTTGATGTTGTCGATGCAGTATCTTGTGACGATTTTGTATCATTATTTGGCTGAGCAATCTTTGGTGGACGTGGCGACTTTCCTGCCATAATGTCATCAAGCTGATCCGCATCCAAAGTTTCAAATTCAAGCAATGCTTGAGCCATTGCTTCAACCTTCTCTCGATTGGCCTCTATCAATCCACGCGCCAACAAATACTGCTGATCTATTATGCGACGTATTTCCTCATCTACCCTCTGCATAGTAGCCTCTGAGACATTTTTATGCGTGGTCACAGAGCGTCCAAGAAATACTTCACCCTCATTTTCACCGTACACCATGGTGCCCAGAGCTTCTGACATGCCCCACTGCGTTACCATGCGACGGGCCATTTCGGTGGCGCGCTCAAAGTCATTGGATGCACCCGTAGTCATTTGATGCATAAAAATTTCTTCTGCAATACGGCCGCCAAACAAGACTGCGAGCGTAGCCATAATTCTATCCCTGTCCATACTGAAACGATCTTCCGTTGGTAGTTGCATAGTCAACCCCAATGCGCGTCCCCGAGGAATAATGGTAACCTTGTGAACTGGGTCAGTCTTGGGTAGCAGCTTAGCTACAACCGCATGGCCAGACTCATGGTAGGCGGTATTGCGTCGCTCCTCTTCCGGCATAACAACAGATCGACGTTCTGCACCCATCATAATCTTATCTTTTGCTGCCTCAAAATCATCCATTTCAACAAAACGCTTGCTGCGTCTTGCGGCAAACAATGCCGCCTCATTTACCAAATTCGCTAGATCAGCGCCTGACATACCGGGCGTACCACGCGCCAAAATATCTGCTTTTACATCAGCCGAAATGGGCACCTTACGCATGTGCACCATCAAAATCTGCTCACGGCCACGAATGTCAGGGAGTGGCACCACAACCTGGCGATCNNCCCATGAAGATTTTATCTTTAGCATCTTCAAAGTCTTGCATATCGACTGCACGCTTACTGCGACGCGCTGCAAACAGAGCAGCCTCATTAACCAAGTTAGCCAAGTCCGCGCCCGAGAACCCTGGGGTTCCACGTGCTAAGACTGCTGGATCCACATCGGAGTTGATGGGGACCTTGCGCATATGCACGCGCAGAATTTGTTCACGACCCCGAATGTCAGGTAAGCCGACATGCACTTGGCGATCAAAACGGCCAGGGCGCAACAATGCAGAATCAAGCACATCGGGACGATTGGTTGCAGCAATCACAATCACACCACTCACACCCTCAAAGCCATCCATTTCCACCAGCAATGCATTCAAGGTCTGCTCTCGCTCATCATTACCACCGCCCAACCCTGCCCCGCGCTGGCGACCAACAGCATCAATCTCATCGATAAAAATAATGCATGGCTCTTTCTTTTTTGCCTGTTCAAACATATCGCGCACACGGGCAGCCCCAACACCAACAAACATTTCTACAAAATCAGAGCCGGAAATTGAGAAAAATGGAACATTTGCCTCACCAGCAATCGCCTTTGCCAGCAAAGTCTTCCCAGTTCCAGGACTTCCAAGCAATAGCACTCCCCGCGGGATTCGCCCACCTAAATTTTGAAATTTAGTTGGATCACGCAAAAAATCCACAATCTCAGATACCTCTACCTTTGCCTCGTCACAACCCGCAACATCGGCAAAAGTAACACGCTCTTTAGTTTCATCCAATATCCGAGCCTTACTTTTTCCAAATGAAAATAATCCACCTCCTTTTCCACCGCCTTGCATCTGACGCATGAAAAAGAACCATACTCCAACAAGCAAAAGCATTGGAAACCAGGAGATAAAAATAGTCGTCAAAAATGATTGCTCTTCTTCTGGTTTTGCCTCAATCGCAACACCATTCTTGATTAAATCCGACACCATCCATAAATCTGATGGCGCATAGCTATTAATGCGCTTCCCGTCATTAGTGACAGCCTTTAACATCCGCCCCTCGATTGTTACCTTGGCAATGCTTCCCAGCCGAACCTCTTCCAAAAAACGTGAGTAATCCATCTGCGTCTGCGCAGATTGTTGTTGACGTGCATTAAATTGATTGAACACGGTCATAAGAACCAATGCCACAACCATCCAAATTCCAACACTTTTAAACAAATTATTCACAATCACCCCTTACCAACGCGTAACAGCTACGCCGGATCTATAGAAATATTATAGTGTGCATTAGAGCCACCGAACAGCATGTGCATCTCACATACTAAACACACCTTTAGTTTCACCAACATACGAAAAACTATGCGTCACACACCACTCACAAACTTTCCCGTCCCCAAGAGGTACAGCTCATTGCTTCGGCCACGGGAAGAGTCTGGCTTGCGCGTTACTACGCGCGAAAAACAATTGCGCATCAGCTCAATATACTCTTCAAATCCCCTACCCTGAAATACTTTTACCAGAAACGAACCACTCGGCTCAAGATGGGTCGAAGAGAAATCTAACGCCAATTCCGCCAAATACATAGCACATGCCTGGTCAATTATATCTATCCCACTGATATTGGGTGACATATCAGAGATTACAAGCCCAATTTTGCTACCATTCAAGCTATTCTCAATTTTGGTTAGCACCTCTTCCTCACGAAAGTCACCCAAAACAAATTCAACTCCACGTATCGGACATAGTGGCAATAAATCAACTGCGATGATCTTACCCCTCTCTCCCACCTTGGCAGCGGCAACCTGTGACCAGCCCCCTGGGGATGCACCCAGATCAACCACAATCATGTCACGCTTCAGCAAATGATCTCGCTCATCAATCTCCAATAACTTATACGCAGCACGTGATCGATAACCATCCTGCTGCGCACGCCGAACATACTGATCACTGACATGCTCATGCATCCATTGTTTACTGGTCTTTGATCGTTTCATCGTTTAAAATGCAGACCCACGAGGAGTTCATTCAATTGTTAACATTAACTGCACTACAACGCCAAAATTTAAAAGCACGCGCTCATCCGCTTAAACCAACTGTCACCATAGGGACAGCTGGGCTAACCAGCTCTGTGCTCACAGAGATATCTTGCGCGCTCAAAAGTCACGAAATAATAAAAATTAAAGCTGCTGTTAATGACCGAAAAATACGAACAGCAATGTTAGAAAATATTTGCGTACAGCTGAATGCGGCGGCAGTTCAACACATTGGTAAGATTCTCGTGGTATACAGACCACAAGAGGAATTGCAAAACAAAACTTCGCACACAAAAATAAAAGCACTCAGTAAAAGACAGCTGGGCAGTCACTAATCCGTCAACATTATATGTATTGCACGTTTACAATCTCATATTCACGAACGCCGATCGGTGCCTGAACCTCAGCAATGTCTCCGCTGTACTTGCCAATCAATGCCCGCGCAATTGGTGAGCTAATTGAAATTTTACACGCTCTAATATCCGCCTCATCATCGCCAACAATCTGATAAGTTACAACATCTCCATTTCCAACATCTTCAAGTCTAACTGTTGCACCAAACACACAGCGACCATCCGCATTAAGCGTCTTTGGATCTATAATTTGCGCGTTACTTAACTTGGCCTCCAGCTCAATAATCCTCCCCTCAACAAAACTTTGTCGCTCTTTCGCTGCTTCATATTCAGCATTTTCAGATAGATCACCTTGGGCGCGCGCCTCTGAAATGGCATTAATTACCCACGGACGATCAATTGTTTTTAATTGATGTAACTCATTACGCATCAACTCAGATCCAACTACAGTCAATGGGATTTTACTCATAGCCAGCTTCCTTTTTGTGCGCTCAAAAAATCAAACTTTGATGCTGCGTCTGCAAATCATACACTTGCAATTCAGCGAGATGTTGCATACCCAAGCAAGCAGCTCTTGCCCCCGCCAAAGTGGTGTAATAAGTCACGCGCCCCTGCAGTGCGGCATGGCGGATAGAATAAGAATCTTGCATGGCACTGCGCTTGCTATCCACAGTATTAATAATTAAGCTAATTTCATTATTCTTAATCATATCAACGATATGTGGGCGACCTTCTGCAACCTTATTGACGATAACCACAGCAACATCTGCGGCTTCCAATACTTTGGCAGTACCGCGCGTAGCTAAGATAATAAAACCCATGTCGCGCAAACTTTTAGAAATTTCTACAGCGCCCAATTTATCAACGCCACGAACGCTGACAAAGACTTTGCCTGTGGACGGCAATTTAATTCCCGCTGCCAGTTGCGATTTAACAAAGGCTTCCGCGAAATTAGAGCCGACGCCCATAACCTCTCCAGTAGACTTCATTTCTGGACCAAGAATAATATCTACACCAGGGAATTTAATAAATGGAAATACCGCCTCTTTGACAGAAAAGTACGATGGGATAACTTCTTGAGTTATACCCTGCTGTATCAGCGTTATGCCAACCATACAACGTGCAGCAATCTTTGCCAACGGAATACCTGTGGCTTTAGAGACAAAAGGTACGGTACGTGAAGCGCGTGGATTTACCTCTAACACAAATATAGACTCACCCTGAATGGCATACTGTACATTCATCAATCCAACCACATTCAATGCCTTGGCCATCGCACTTGTTTGACGACGCAATTCATTTTGCAACTGCAATGATAGACTAAATGGTGGCAAAGAACAGGCAGAATCACCAGAATGAACACCGGCCTCTTCGATGTGTTCCATAATGCCACCAATCAATACATTCTCACCATCACTGACAGCGTCTACATCAACTTCAATCGCATCATTCAGAAAGCGATCGAGCAGTATTGGCATGCGCTCCGGAAAGATATGAGAACTTTCTACCGCATCACGCATATAGCGCTCCAAATCTGGATACGAGTGAACTATTTCCATGGCGCGTCCACCCAGCACATTACTCGGCCGCATTACCAAAGGATAACCAATCTCTTCCGCTGCTAAAATGGCCTGTTCTAGTGTGCTAACTGTACAATTTGGTGGCTGCTTTAAATTCAATTGTTGTAACATCATACGAAAACGCGCACGATCTTCTGCACAATCAATCATATCTGGCGTTGTGCCTATTATTGGTACGCCGCTTCTCTCCAAATCACGCGCCAATCTTAACGGCGTTTGCCCACCAAATTGGACTATCACACCAGTTGGTTTCTCTACAGCCACAATCTCCAACACATCCTCTAGTGTTAACGATTCAAAATACAGGCGATCGGATGTATCATAATCAGTAGAAACTGTTTCTGGATTGCAGTTAACCATAATGGTTTCAAAGCCATCTTCACGCAATGCTAGGGCAGCATGCACGCAGCAATAATCAAACTCTATCCCCTGACCAATACGGTTTGGCCCGCCGCCAAGCACTATTATTTTTTTCTTGCTTGTGGGTTGCGCCTCACATTCTTCTTCGTACGTGGAGTACATATAAGCGGTATCGGTTGGAAATTCAGCAGCGCAAGTATCCACTCTTTTAAACACCGGCCGAATACCAAATTCATGGCGACGCATACGCACAGAATCTGGTTCATTTCCCAGTACCTTGGCCAAGCGTTTATCTGAAAAACCTCTACGCTTTAATTCGTACAGTTCTTGCTTACTTAGATCACCCAAGGCGCACCCAGCCAATACAATCTCTCGCCTGATTAAATCTTCAATTTGTGCCAAGAACCAAGGATCTATTTTACTTACGCGAAACACCTCCTCTAGAGTCATCCCCACACGAAAAGCATCCCCTACATACCAAATTCTATCCGGACCAGGAACGCTCAGCTCAGCAATAATCAACTCGCGGTCATTGGTTTTTGAGTCCAGTCCATTCACACCAACTTCCAAGCCTCGCAATGCCTTCTGGAAAGACTCCTGGAAAGTTCGACCAATCGCCATAACCTCGCCAACCGATTTCATTTGTGTGGTCAATCGATCATTAGCTTGTGCAAATTTCTCAAAAGCAAAACGTGGAATTTTAGTCACCACGTAATCTATTGTCGGTTCGAATGAGGCTGGCGTTACCCCGCCTGTTATTTCATTTCTTAACTCATCTAGTGTGTACCCTACCGCTAATTTTGCAGCTATTTTTGCAATTGGAAAGCCTGTTGCCTTAGACGCCAACGCAGAAGAGCGCGACACACGTGGATTCATCTCAATGACAACCATACTTCCATTGTCAGGATTGATAGCAAACTGTACGTTAGAGCCGCCGGTATCCACACCAATTTCCCGTAACACGGCGATACTCGCGTTACGCATAATCTGATATTCCTTATCAGTTAATGTTTGTGCTGGCGCCACAGTAATGGAATCACCGGTATGCACACCCATTGGGTCCAAATTTTCAATTGAGCAGACAATTATGCAATTGTCAGTGCGATCTCGCACCACCTCCATCTCAAACTCTTTCCAACCCAGCAAAGACTCTTCAATCAGCAACTCACTGGTGGGCGAGGCCTCCAAGCCGCGCTTGCAAATGGTCTCGNNCCATCTCAAACTCTTTCCAACCAAGCAGCGACTCTTCAATCAATAGCTCTTTAGTTGGGCTGGCCTCCAAGCCACGCTCACAGATCTCTAAGAACTCTTCGCGGTTGTACGCAATGCCTCCACCGGAGCCGCCCATAGTGAACGACGGTCGAATAACCGTGGGGAAACCCATTACTTGCTGAACCTGCAAAGCCTCCTCCAAGCTATGTGCAATTGCCGAACGTGCAGATGCCAAACCAATGCGCACCATCGCTTGCTTAAATTTTTCGCGATCCTCTGCCATATCAATAGATTCTCGCGACGCACCAATCATTTCCACTGCATATTTTTCCAACACGCCATGCCTAGCTAAATCCAGGGCGCAATTCAACGCAGTTTGTCCACCCATGGTAGGCAAAATTGCACTGGGCCTCTCCTTGGCAATAATTTTCTCTACTATCCGCCAAGTTATTGGTTCAATATAAGTGGCGTCCGCCATGCCTGGATCGGTCATAATGGTGGCCGGATNNAATAATCAAATTCACACGCCTGCCCAATTACAATGGGGCCGGCGCCAATTATTAAAATAGATTCGATGTCGGTTCGTTTTGGCATATCAAAAACCCTTGCGCATCAACGCTACAAACCGATCAAATAAACAATCCACATCCTGCGGTCCTGGACTGGCTTCTGGGTGCCCCTGAAAACAAAATACTGGTCTATCTATTAACTCAAAACCCTGCAATGTTCCATCAAACAAAGATACGTGCGTAATACGTGCGTTAGCTGGCAACGTCGTTGCATCCACCACAAACCCATGATTCTGACTTGTAATCATCACACGACCACTTTGCAAGTCCTGAACCGGATGATTAGCACCTCGATGGCCAAGCTTCATTTTAATTACTCGTGCGCCAACCGCCAAACCAAGAATCTGATGCCCCAAGCAAATTCCAA
>DKNB01000018.1:22660-22818 GCA_002470125.1 Gallionellales bacterium UBA7399
TCCGGTTTAAGTGCCAAAACATCTTCTGCATTTGTTTTGGCGGGCACAACGGTAACCCTACAACCACGCTCAACTAATTTTCTAAGGATATTTCGCTTGACCCCAAAGTCATACACCACCGCATGAAACTCTGCCTGCGTAGTGTTGCTGTGCCCAGC
>DKNB01000031.1 GCA_002470125.1 Gallionellales bacterium UBA7399
GCCCCGCCGCCATCTTGAACTTTCCTGCCGCGCGAGCCTGCTCACGCTGACGCGCCATAGCATCATCGAAACCGGCCTCGTCAACCAAGATGCCGAACTCGCGGCAGACGTCCTGCGTCAGATCAAGCGGGAAGCCGTAGGTATCGTGTAGGGTAAACGCAACACGCCCATCAAGAATTTTTTGTTGTGGGGGGCTGCTCTTCGCTTTGCTCTTCCCGTTGCCTGGACTGGCATCAGAGGCAGCGTTTTTGGTTGCGATACTGTTAAGCTCGACCTCCAGCATCCTCATGCCGTGCTCTATGGTTTCAAAAAAGCGCTCCTCTTCGATGCGAAGGGTGTCAACCACCCGTGACTGGGCCGCACTCAATTCAGGGTAAGCGCCACCCATCTCTCTGACAAGATCGGCCACCATCTTATGAAAGAATGCTGCGCGACAACCCAGCTTGTATCCGTGTCGGATAGCGCGACGAATAATACGACGCAGCACGTACCCGCGCCCTTCGTTACCCGGAATGACCCCATCCACGATTAGGAACGAACAGGCACGAATATGATCGGCAATCACCCTGAGTGAGTTATTCGTAAGGTCACTGGTGTTGGTTTCACGTGCTGCCGCACAAACCAGGCTTTGGAATAGATCGATGTCGTAGTTTGAATGCACGTGCTGCAAGACCGCCGCGATACGTTCCAGCCCCATGCCCGTGTCTACCGATGGCTTGGGCAGGGGGTGCAGAACCCCACTCTCGTCACGGTTGTACTGCATGAATACCAGGTTCCATATCTCAATGTAGCGATCGCCATCCGCGTCTGCGCTACCCGGAGGTCCACCTGCAACATCAGGACCGTGGTCATAAAAAATCTCGGAGCACGGCCCACATGGGCCGGTATCCGCCATCTGCCAAAAGTTATCCGAAGCATAACGTGTGCCATGGTTGTCGCCGATACGCACAATACGCTCAGCCGGAACGCCAATCTCGTTAGACCAGATTCCGTAAGCCTCTTCATCCTCGGCATATACCGTTACCCACAACCTATCCGCTGGCAACCCATAGACTTCCGTGAGCAATTCCCATGCGTACTTGATGGCACTATGCTTAAAGTAGTCCCCAAAGCTAAAATTGCCCAACATCTCGAAGAACGTATGATGCCGCGCGGTGTAACCCACATTCTCTAAGTCGTTATGCTTACCACCGGCACGCACGCAGCGTTGCGATGACGTTGCGCGTACATACGGGCGCTTGTCGTGCCCAAGGAAGCAGTCCTTAAATTGCACCATGCCAGAATTGGTGAAGAGCAGGGTGGGATCATTTCCTGGCACCAACGGACTGGACGCTACGACAGTGTGTCCCTTGGAGGAGAAGTAGTCCAAAAATTTGTGACGGATTTCGCTGCTGTTCATCTGTTCGCCAATTCTAAAGGTCGCCGTACGTTTAATATTTTCAGTATAGATAATACCACCTGAGGTTACTTGGTCGCATCTGCGCTGCCTGTGGTTACCAATCGACGCCCGGACATGAAATCTGGATGCGCACAGACTCTGAGCATCAGGGCAAACCTATCACCTCACATGAGAAAAAATGGTAGCATGAACTCTCGCCCAAGGGCAGACAATTCACCAGAAGAACCATGGCAGCACACGGACCGAGGACAACCAAGGCGTGTTGTCTGCCGTACCCTGAGCCGGCCCAAATATTAAAATGCGCCCACGTCACATAGAACGACACCTGACCGAACGACTTGGCTGGCTCCGTCCCGCAGTCTTGGGCGCGAACGACGGCATCATTTCCACCGCCAGCTTAGTGCTGGGCTTTGCCGCTGCGCACGCGACCCATGGCACCATTATGCTCTCTGGGGTTGCCGGCCTTGTTGCGGGATCTATGTCAATGGCCGCCGGGGAGTACGTGTCCGTTTGCTCACAAAGGGATTCGGAGCGGGCCGACATCGAGCGTGAGAAAGAAGAGCTCAATTCAGACAGTTTGGGTGAGCGGAAGGAGCTGGTGGCAATCTATGTCGGTCGCGGCCTGGATCCAGATCTTGCGGGACAGGTTGCGGACCAGCTCACAGCACACGACGCACTCGGTGCGCACGTTCGCGACGAGCTCGGGATATCCGAGGTGCTGAGTGCACGCCCTCTTCAGGCTGCCATCTCCTCGGCGACCAGCTTCGCTGTCGGAGCATCCATGCCACTCATAGTTGCGTTCACCACCCCAGAGGCAAACCTAATCGCAGCCATCTCCGTCACCGCGCTTCTGTTCCTCGCCTCTCTGGGTGGCGTAGCCGCTTACACTGGTGGAGCGTGTATAACCTCGGGTGCGCTACGCATGACGTTCTGGGGTGCACTAGCCATGCTCCTGACCGCTGGCGTTGGCGCACTGTTCTCATAGCCCATAAGGCTCGAGCTCGCGTAGCGTCCCATCCAAAAACAATAAGGCGCAGCGAACCACCTTCGTAACATAGACGGCCTGCATTGCAAGGCGGTACTCCTGCATTTGCTTGTGATGGGGCGCCGAGTCTAATGTCGACCCGCTCTTGTAATCCAGCACCCACACCTCGTCGTCGAACTCCACCAGACGATCGATGCGGTGCAGCTCGCCGCGTGCATTAACATAGGGCAGCTCATTACACGCAAAGCGGTAGTGTTGTGGGTCAAAGAAGCGTCGCAGCTCCGACAGCACCAGTAGTCGTTCCGCCTGCTGCCGGAGCAACTTCATGTCGGCAGCTGCAATGCCGTACTCAAGCTGCAGCGCGATCATGTCGACCAACTCACCCACCTGGGCTACTCCCCCTGGGTGGACACCAGAAGCATCGGGCAGCGATGAGGAGGGGGCAATTTTTTGCAGTAGCACGTGCAGACAGGTTCCTTTGCGCTGTTCGTCTGTTGGACTTGCCACGCGCTTGCCAGTAGGCAGTGAACGGCACAAGGCCGCATCAACGTCAGCGGGTGCCCCGGGTGTGGCCGAGGCGTGCCTGTCTGGCTCGATCAACAAGGGGTTCTCCCCACCCTCTGCCACCATCAGAATGCGGCCGTACCAAGAGGCGTCCTCGAGCTGACCGCTTCCGCTAACCACTAGGGCTTGCTTTGCGCGCGTCATGGCCACGTACAGCAGGTTCATTTCTTCACGTCTGGCGCACCTCTCGTCGGCATCAAAATACCTTGCTCTTTTCGGTTCCAGCTTTTTTTTGTCCGCAAACAAAGAAAAATGTGTCGGCCGCTCTACGCTGGGCTGCCAATCAAATAGCACGCCAGAGCTGTCTGCCGGACGCCACGTATCGTTTGCGTTTAGTAGCCAAACGATTGGAGCCTCCAACCCCTTCGCCTCATGTATGGTGTAGATGCGTACGGCGTTACCCACCTCGCCCACCCTACCCTCGTCTGGCGATTCATTACCCTCCGCCTCTCTCAGCTCCCTTATCTTGGCGAGAAATCGCGGCAGACTTGGGTAACGTCCGGCATCAACATTGAGCGCAATCTCGATTAACGCCTGCAGGTTCGCGCGTACCGTCTCGTGCTGTTCGGTGGGCACAGTGGCGGCGTACCTACGCAACAAATCACCCTCAAAATAGATGCGATCGAGCAGGTCGTGAATTGGAAACCTGTCAACAAGGTCTAGCCAAGTGCACAGCAAGTGATACGCGCGCAATAGCTCTGTAGACGCGGTGCCGGCCTCCACGCGACTCCTTATTCGGTGCCACCATCCACCCTTATCTTCTCCCTGAGCTATTTGCATTAGGTCCGCATCAGCACACGAAAATAAAGGGGAGCGGAGAACCTGCGCCAACGCCAAGTCAGCGAATGGGGTCACCAAGAAAATTAGCAGGGCCTGCACGTCCTCCGCCTCTGCGGTGTCCAGGAGACCACCACGACGAGAGGTTAGGAACGGTATACGACCGACCCGTAGGGCGTTCTCGTACACCCGCAGGTGGGTACGCCTCCGCACCAGCACCATGATGTCACGGTACTCTGCGCGCCGCGTCGTGCCGTCTGCGTCACACACACTCCAGTGCGTTACGATGTTCGCTATTTCATCAGCGAACTGTTGTGCCTCAGCATCACGATCATCGGCCGCACACTCACCGTGCGGATCCAGCAGCGGATTGCGTAAGCCCCTAGGCGAGCTCGGTGCGTTGGCATCGGCCACCCCGTCAATTTTTGCCAGCGGCAGGACAGAAACAAAGCCGGGCAAGCTCATGTGGTGTGTGGTGTGCGTTTCGAAATCACAGAAGCCGTCCGGCTGTTCGCCGAACACCCCGTTCACCGCGCACAGAATTTTATGGGCATTCCGTCGCGTAACGTTCTGACTAAGGTGACGCGCATTGAACTCTTGTTGCAGCCACACCCCGGCCTCCCCAAAGAGGCGAGCGTCGGCACGACGGAAGCGGTAGATGGACTGCTTTGGGTCGCCCACCACAAAGATGGTTGGCCTGAGGTCAACCGCCGCAGATGCGGCAAACCAGGCCTGCAGGATGCCCCACTGCACCGGATTGGTGTCCTGAAACTCGTCCAGCAG